>CAYPTS010000033.1:0-20688 GCA_964413825.1 uncultured bacterium | reverse complement strand
GAACTGATAAAAAAAACAGAAGAAGCGCTTACAAAAAAACACGGGTTTGAGATTAAGAACCACATAATACATTTTTACGGGCTGTGCGAAGAATGTGGAAAAACAATAAAACAAAATCTTAACTCTTCACAATGAAAACATATCAAGAAGAGTTCAGAGTAAAGGAGGTGAGTAACATGCCATTCGGAGATGGAACGGGACCCGCAGGACTCGGTCCAATGACAGGCAGGGCGGCAGGATACTGTGCAGGTTATGGAGTTCCCGGTTACATGAATCCTTCTGTCGGAGGCCGCGGATTAGGATACGGCTTCGGCAGAGGCAGGGGATTCGGAAGAGGCTTCGGCAGGGGGTTCGGAAGAGGAATGGGAAGAGGCAGATGGTCTTACGGCAGCCCTTACATGGCGGGAGCGCCATATCCAACAGGACCTGTGTCTTATCCTTTCTCTCCCGACCCGGCAATCGACCCTTATGCTGTCTGGCAGGCAACCCCTGAACAGGAAAGGGAGATGCTCCAGTCGCAGACAAAGGTTCTCGAACAGCAGTTGGGCGACATGAAGAAACGGATTGCCGAGTTGGAAAAAGAGGCTGGGAAAGCAAAGTAAAGGGTATATCTGCGGGGCGGTATATTGCCGCCCTGCAGGTGTATCATTCATGGAGGGGTACTATGAAAATTTGCATAACTTCTGACGGTAATACATTGGAAAGCAATGTAGACCCGCGTTTCGGCAGGTGCGCTTATTTCCTTTTTTACGATACGGAAACGGATAAGTTTGAGGCGCTCGAAAATACAAATGCGTCAGGTATGGGCGGTGTCGGGATACAAAACGGAACCATGATGGCGGAAAAAGGAGTTGATGTTATCCTGACCGGGAACTTAGGACCGAATGCAGCGAACGTTTTGCAGCAGGCAGGCATCAGAGCAATAACAAACGTTTCCGGCAAGATTAAAGATGCCGTGGAAAATTTCAAAAAAGGAATTTTAAAAGAAAGCGGTTCTGCTGCCGGCCCGACAGTCCCGCCTCATTCAGGGATGGGCGGACAGAAAAAGTAACCGGAGGAATTTATGAAGTTTGCTATTTCAACAGATGGAGAACTTGTTTCACCACATTTCGGAAGATGTCCTTCTTTCACAATCGTAGAGGTTGACAGCAATGCTGTTGTAAGAAAGGAAGTATTGGACAATCCCGGCCATCATCCGGGATACCTGCCGGAGTTCCTGCATCAAAAGGGCGTGAGTTCCATTATATGCGGAGGAATGGGGCAGCACGCGGCGGGATTGTTCCGGGAACGGGGGATAGAAACAATCACAGGCATTGAAGGAAAAATCAGCGATGCGATAGAAAAGCTGCTTGAAGGAACTCTTCAATCCGGCGAAAGTTCCTGCCGGCCGGGAGCAGGCAAGAATTACGGACTGGAGAAGACCGAATGCGACCACAAAGGAGGTGAGTAACATGCCGAGAGGAGATGGAACCGGACCGATGGGACAGGGACCTATGACAGGAAGACGAGGACAGGGCAGAGGCGCCGGAGGCAGAATGGGCGGCAGCGCCCTGGGACCAGGGGGATTTTGCGTATGTCCTTCCTGCGGAGAGAAAGTTGCACATCGGGCAGGAACGCCCTGTTTTGACAGAAACTGTCCTAAATGCGGGACAAAAATGGTAAGGGGATAAAATGATTATTACGGTAGCAAGCGGAAAAGGAGGAACAGGCAAAACCCTTGTGTCCACATCACTTGCCTTGTCCTTAGGCAAAGATGCAAGGTTTCTCGATTGCGACGTGGAAGAGCCCAACGGCTATATTTTTTTAAAGCCGTCAATAGCAGAAAGCGTGAAGATTTTTCTGCCAAAACCGAGGGTATCCATTGAGAAGTGTAAATTTTGCGGCAGGTGCGCCTCTGCGTGCGCTTATAACGCAATCGCGGTTATCAAACCGGTAGAGGGAAAGACAAAAGGCAGCGTTCTGTTTTTCTATGAACTATGCCACAGTTGCGGTGCCTGCTCTCTGGCCTGTCCGGAAAAAGCCATATACGAGGAACCGGGAGAAAAAGGCGCGATAGAAACAGGCACCGCAAAAGACGGGATTTTTTTCGCACAGGGACGGCTTAAACCCTCCGAGGCAAACCCCGTACCTCTGGTAAAGGCGGTAAAAAGATATGCACAGACAGATAAAATCAACATCCTGGATTCTTCGCCCGGCACCAGCTGTCCGGTGGTACAGGCGGTTAAGGATACGGATTTCTGCCTTCTGGTTACCGAACCCACGCCTTTCGGATTAAACGACCTTTCTCTTGCGATAGAGATGACCAGAAAACTGGGAGTACCCGCAGGCGTTGTCATCAACCGCTCGGACATAGGGGATGATGCGGTTGAAGATTACTGCCTCAAAGAAAAGATTCCCATTCTTTTGCGCATCCCGTTCAAAAAAGAAATTGCAGTAGCATATTCAAAAGGCATCCCCATGGTTGAATCCGTTCCGGAATATAAAAAAACATTCAAAAAACTTTTTGAGGATATCTGCGGCATTATAAAAAAAGAGCGTTAAAATGAAAAAAATACTTGTGATAAGCGGCAAAGGCGGAACGGGCAAGACGTTTTTCACCGCCTCCTTAGCCTGCCTTGCAGGAAACAAAAAAGTCATGGTTGACTGCGACGTGGATGCGGCCAACCTGTATCTCCTGCTTCATCCCGATATAAAAAAAGCAGAGGTGTTCAAGGGCAGTTACGAAGCGGAGATAAACCAGGAAAAGTGCATACAATGCGGGAAGTGTCTCGCAATATGCAGGTTTGAAGCGATAAATGCGATAAAAGATAAAAAGGGACGCACTGAAAAAATCCTTATAGACCAGTTTTCCTGCGAAGGATGCGGCGCCTGTAAATACGGATGTCCCGTTGAAGCAATCCAGCTGGAGAAAAAGGAAAGCGGAAAATGGTTCATATCCGAAACAAAATACGGTCCCTTTGTTTTTGCAAAACTGGGAATAGCGGCGGAAAACTCGGGAAAACTTGTTTCAAAAATCAAGGAAGAGTCTTATAAGATAGGAGAAGCACAACGGGCGGATTACATTATTATAGACGGACCTCCCGGAATAGGATGCCCGGTAATTGCTTCAATGTCCGGCGTCGACCTTGCCCTTGTAGTTACAGAACCGACTTTATCCGGCATGAGCGATATGCAAAGGGTAATGGAAGTAGCGGAGTTTTTCGGAATTGAAACAAAAGTTATAATAAACAAGTACGATATTAATCTTGAAAATTCAAAGGAGATTGAAAATATTTGCTCGGAAAAAAACATAGAAATAGCAGGCCGCATACCTTTTTCGCCGGAAGTGGCAAAATCGATAGTGCAGGCAGTTCCCTATATCGAGTTTTCCGGTAATGACAACATATCCCTGCAAATAAAAACCATCTGGAGCAAAATCTCATAAGGCACACCAATGGAAACAAAACTTAAAGAACAGCAGGCTAAGATAAACGACCGTATGGGAAGAATCAAACACAAAATAGTAGTTATGAGCGGCAAGGGCGGAGTGGGCAAAACGACCGTCGCCGTCAACCTATCCTATACCATGGCTATGGCAGGTAAAAAAGTCGGATTGCTGGATGTTGACCTGCATGGTCCCAATGTCGCAAAAATGTTAGGCATCGAAGGAAAAACTCTGGCTGCAAATGAAGGGCAAATAGAACCTTTCAGGGTTGCATACGACCTTAAAGTGATAAGCATCGCACTGTTACTGGGAAATCCCGATGAACCGGTCATATGGCGCGGACCGCTTAAAATGGGAGCCATCGGGCAATTTCTAGGTGATGTGGAATGGGGTGATTTGGATTATCTGGTTATAGATTCCCCTCCGGGAACAGGGGATGAACCTCTTAGCGTCTGCCAACTTATAACGGATATAGACGGAGCAATTATCGTGACGACTCCCCAGGATGTTGCAATTTTGGATTCAAGAAAAGCCGTCATGTTCGCGAGAAAACTGGATATGCCCGTACTCGGGATAATTGAGAACATGAGCGGTTTCACATGTCCACACTGCCACAAAAATATAGACCTTTTTAAAAAAGGCGGGGCTGAAAAAACCGCGGCGGATATGAACATTCCCTTTCTGGGAAGCATTTCGTTTAATCTTGAAATGGTAGAACTGGGCGATGCAGGAACCCCGTTTACCGCTTTTCCTGAAAAAAACAGTTTTTCCAACAAAGAATTTGAGAAAATCGTCGAAAAAATAGAAACTTTTTGTACGCATGCAAAATAAGCGACAGGGAACTACGGGAGAACTTTATGAGAAAGCACATTGTTTTTTTGCTGACGGTGGTTATGGTTTTCATTTGTTTACCCTGCCAATGCCGCAGCCAGAATAACAAAACAAATACTGCAATAATTATTGACCACAGAAATACAGATATACGCAAAATACCGCGAGAGTGGATAGAAAAAGCCAAAAGCAGCCTTCACATTGCTTACGGCCACACCTCGCACGGCAGTCAGATAACCTCCGGCATGACAGGGTTGGCAGGTTTTGCCGGAAGCCTTTATTCATGGAACAACGGAGGCACGGGCGGCGCCCTGAACTTGAAGGACGGAAATCTGGGAACGGCACGCGACCTCGGCAATCCAAACAGAACTGCATGGGAAGCCACCACAAGAGCATATCTGGATTCCCACCCGTCAACCAACGTAGTCATGTGGTCATGGTGCGGACAAGTGAGTTCAGCCACTCCTGATAATATAGACACCTATCTTAATCTTATGAGCAAATTGGAAAGGGATTATCCAAAAGTGCGGTTCATATATATGACGGGACATACAGACGGCACGGGTCTTTCCGGAAACCTGCATCTAAGAAACCAGCAGATCAAACGCTACTGCGAAGCAAACAATAAGGTTTTGTACGATTTTGAAGATATAGAAAGTTATGCCCCGGACGGTGGATACTTCGGCGATAAAAATGTCAGAGACAACTGTTCGTATTCCGGAGGCAACTGGGCGATAGAATGGCAAAACCTCCATAAGGAAGGTATTGACTGGTACAGGTGTCCATCGGCGCACAGCCAACCTCTCAACGCTAATCTTAAAGCATACGCGGCCTGGTGGTTATGGGCAAGACTTGCCGGGTGGAACGGCAAATGAAAACATATTTGGAATGTATCCCCTGCTTTTTCAGGCAGGGGATTGAATCTGCAAAAATACTCGGAGCAGATAAAACAACCCAGAAACGTATAGTTGATGAAATATCAAAGGTTGTTCCTTCTTTTCCTTTGACTTCTTCGCCTCCGGAAATGGGCAAGATAGTCCACGATATCATAAAAAAAGCTCTTAAGGCGGACGACCCTTACAAGGGACTAAAACACAAAAGCAACCGGATTGCCTTAGAAATTTACGGCAAACTGAAACAAAAGGTCGAAAACTCGAAAGACAGACTGCTCACAGGACTGGAACTTTCCATTGCCGGCAATATCATAGACTACGGAGCCAACCACGGCGTCAGCGTTGAAAAAGAAGTGTTTAAAATCCTGAAAGAAGAAAGCACAATGTTGAATAAAAGACATTTTCACTATGCTTCTTTCAAAAAAAAATTAGACAATGCACACCTGATACTTTTTATCGGGGATAACGCAGGAGAGATTGTCTTCGACAAAATCCTTGTCGAGGAGATAAAAACACTCTACCCTGCCAAAAAGATGGTATATGCGGTCAGGGAAAAACCCGTAATAAACGACGTTACAAGCAAGGATGCACTATTTGTCGGCATGGACAAAATCGCGGAAATTGTCTCGTCCGGCTCTGACATCCCCGGTACATTGCTATCCCGGTGCAGCAGAGATTTTGTTGATTTGTTTCACAGCGCGGATATGATTATCAGCAAGGGACAGGGAAATTTTGAGACGTTATCGGATGGAAACGGCGCTGTACCGTTATTTTTTCTTCTTACGGTCAAATGTTCTGTTGTCGGGGATAAACTGGACGCAAAAACAGGCGATATCATACTGAAAAATACTTTAGAAAATTAAGCGGGGGTGCTAAAATGGATGTAAGGGTTGTTTTTGACAAAGCATCTATTAACAAACAGATTCAAAACGGATGGGGATTTTCGGTTTTGGCTGACAACAAGATACTGTTTGATACGGGAGAGAAAGGCGGATGGCTTTTGAATAATATTGAACAGATGGATATCGACATAAAAAAAGACATAGAGTACATTGTCATATCCCACGACCATTGGGACCATACAGGCGGTTTGCAGGCAGTGCTTAAGAAAAGAAAGAAAGGCACGCCAGTATATATCTGCCCGGGTTTTTCCGAAGAAACAAAAGAACAAATTATAAGTTGCGGAGGGAAACCCGTTGAAACGGAAAAATTCAAGGCAATATCGAAAAATATTTACGTCACCGGCGAGATAGCAGGAATTTATAAAGGAAAACTTATGCCGGAACAAGCGCTGGTGCTGAAAACAGACAACGGAATTTCCGTGATAACCGGATGCGCCCATCCCGGCATTTTAAAGATACTTGAAGTTGTTAAAAAGCATTTTAAAACAGCCCGCCTGTTTCTCGTATTGGGCGGATTTCACCTGCTTGAAGAAGACACGCGGGTTATTGAGTTTATTGTAAAAGAGTTTAGAAACATGGGAGTGGAAACTGTTGCGCCTACCCACTGTTCCGGCCCCAAAGCCGAAGAGATTTTCAGTAAAGAATACGGAGAAAGATTTGTAGCGGTAAAAACAGGCAAGACAATAAAGTTATAGTCTGCCGCAGAGAGGTCATAATGGAAAATTTAGTTAACGATTTTCTGAGCCAGCAAAAGTTTGCCGTTGTCGGCTCATTCAGAAACGAAGACAAGTACGCCTACAAAATTATGAAGACATTAATTTCAAAAGGATACGAAGTTTTCCCTGTCAATCCGAATATGAACCAGGTTGACGGCAGAGCTTGTTACAGGAGCATAAGCGATATTCCGTTTGATATAGATGTGGCAGATATAGTTACCCCGCCTGCGGTAACCGAAAAAATTGTGGAAGAATGCCTGCAAAAAGGCATAAGGAGGGTTTGGCTTCAGCCCGGTGCTGAAAACGAAAAAACAATAAAGTTTTGCAAAGAAAACAATATCAAAGTACTGCATACCATTTGTGTAATGACAGAATCGCTAAAATAGAGAGGAATTTATGAAGAAAACAGTGGACGTTCTTATAATCGGGGCAGGTCCGGCAGGAATGGTCTGTGCAACAACGGCCAGAAAATACTATCCTTCAAAAAGTATTACCGTTATGAAGGATGTGGCAGAAGGGGTTATACCCTGCGGTATCCCTTATATGTTTGCCAGTCTGAATAATCCCGATGAAAACAAGATGGGGATGGCTTCCTTGGAACAGAAGCATATTGATGTGGTTATTGACAAAGCAATAAAAATAAACAGGGAAGAAAAAACGGTGGAAACGGAAAACGGAGATAAATACTCCTATGAAAAACTGGTTCTTGCCGTCGGTTCAAACCCTGTTGTTATGCCCATAAAGGGGATAGAAAAAAAAGGGGTGTACCAGATTAAAAAAGATATGGGATACCTGAAGGATGTCATAAACAAGATAAAACAGTGCAAAAATGTTCTCGTAATCGGGGGAGGTTTCATAGGAGTGGAGTTTGCCGATGAGATTTCAAAGTTAAAAGATACAAAGGTAACGCTGGTGGAAATACTGCCTTACCTGTTATTTAATTCATTTGACCCTGAATTTTCACTGATGGTACGGGATAAACTGCAGGAAAAAAACGTTGACGTTTTAACCGGCACAAGGGTTGAGGAAATAATGGGCGGCGGCAAAGTTGAAAAGGTAAAGTTGAGCAATGGGAAAGAACTGGCCGTGGACGGAATTATTTTGGGAGTAGGCGCAAGGCCTAACGGGCAAATGGCCGTTGATGCAGGATTGGAACTGGGAACCTGCAATGGCATTTTGGTGGATGAGTATCTGCGTACGTCGGTAGACCCAGATATTTTCGCGATAGGCGACTGTGCATGCAAGAGAGATTTCTATACGCGAAAAGCCATTGCGGTAATGCTTGCTTCCACGGCAACGGCTGAAGCCAGAATTGCAGGGGCAAACCTTTACCAGATAAAGGTAATACGTGAAAACAAGGGTACCATAGCGATTTATTCAACCTATATTGACGGCCTTGTCCTGGGTTCTGCAGGACTTACGGAAAAAACTGCGGAGGAAGAAGGTTTTGAAACGCTGACAGGCAGCATTGACGGAATGGACAAACACCCGGGTTCTCTGCCCGGAGCGCATAAAGGTAAGATGAAACTGATATTTTCCAGGCAGTCCGGCATCATACTGGGTGGACAGGTCAGTTGCAGCATGTCCTGCGCGCAGATGATAAATGTGCTAGGCATTGCCATTCAGAAAAGAATGTCCTGCACCGAACTTGAAACACTGCAGGTGGCAACGCATCCGTACCTGACAAGCGCACCCACAATGTATCCGATTATCCTTGCCGCACAGGATGTATCGGGAAGATTTCAACGACAATGAACTTTAAAGAGATTGACGAAGCGAGGAAATTGCTCGAACTCGGGGAAACGGCAACACTGCAGGACATAAGAGCTGCATACAGACGCCTCGCATTGGAACATCATCCGGACAGGGCTGCAAACAAAAGGGATACTGCGGAAATGTTTAGAAAAATAACCGTTGCACACGACATTCTTATGGCTTACTGCGCAGACTACCGTTATTCATTCAAAAAGCAGGACGTGGAAGAAACAGAAGACAAGGAAATAGACGAAGAACATTTGAGAAACTTTTACGACGGCTGGATAACCGATTTTGAAAAATCAGGAGATGCCGGAAAGCATGGACGGCGAGGAGAAAAATAAAAATGGGCAGTATAAAATTCCCGCAGTTTAAAGACGGAAAAGAAGGGCTGATGATACACCCCGGTCTCACTATACTCGAGGTTGCCAGGATGGCGGGCGTAAAAATAAACGCCGAATGCAACGGTGCGGGCACATGCGGCAAATGCATCGTGAGAATTGAATCGGGAGAAGGAAACCTCAATGAACCGACACCCATGGAAAAATCTTTTAACCTGAAAGAAAAAGAACGGCTTGCATGCCAGGCAAGAATTATAAGAGACAAGGCCGACATGGTCTTGTACATCAAGAATTTCGGAGAATACGACATTTTGAAATACGGCATGGAAAGAAACGTACCCATATGTCCGTTATATTATCGGAAAGACGGCAGGATTTTCAAAAACGAAACTCCTGTAGATAAATACCGGGGGAAGATTTACGGACTCGCAATAGACATAGGAACTACTACGGTTGTATTTGACCTGGTAAACGTTGAAAACGGAGATATCCTGGAAACGGTTGCAAAAACCAACCCCCAGATATCCTACGGCAACGACGTAATATCCAGAATAGAATATACGCTGGTTGACAAACAAAACAAAAAACATTTTAATCCGCCAGAGAGGGCAAAAAGAAGCGCCCAGCTGAAAGGAATGATAGTCGGACAGATTAACGAAGCTTTAAAAGAATTGTCAAATAAACGAGGAGAAGACATCTCACAATACGTATATGAAACAGTTGTCGTAGGCAATTCCACCATGAGAAATCTGTTCTTCGGCCTGGATGTCTCGTCTCTCGGCATAATGCCCTACGAAGCAGTTCATCAAACAGCAGTAATAAGAACTCCGAAAGAAATCGGGATTAACATAAACAACGCAGGGACAGTTTACGGATGCGCACTCATAGGCGGGCACGTAGGTGCGGACATAGTGGCGGACATTATTGCATCCGATATATATAAAGATGATGAAATTTCTCTGCTTATTGACATAGGTACAAACGGAGAGGTTGTCCTGGGCAACAAAGAAAAGATGATTTCCGCTTCCTGCGCTGCCGGCGGCGCATTTGAAGGAGCCTCGGTAAGTTGCGGCATAGGCGGCATCGCGGGAGCAATAAAAAAGATAGAACTCACTGACGGCAGAATTGTCTATTCCACCATTGGAAACATGTATCCCATAGGCATATGCGGCTCCGGACTGATAGACCTGCTTGCCGGCATGCTTGAAAGAGGCATCATGACAAACAAGGCGCGCATACAGCAGGATTTTCATATAGCCGGCGACCTGAAACTGACGCAAAACGACATATTCCAGTTAATAACGTCCAAGGCCGCATTAAAAACCGGCTGGCAAATTCTTCTTAAACAATATCCGGTAGATATTAACAAAGTAGACAAGATTTATCTATCAGGAGGCTTCGGCAATTTTATCGACGTCAAAAATGCGATAAAAATAGGGCTGATACCGGACGTTGATGAAGGTAAGATTATCAAGATAGGCAACGGCTCGCTTGAAGGGGCAAGGGAAATACTGCTGTGCAAAGATAAGCTGAATTTGAGCGAAGAAGTTGCAAGAAAAGTGAAGCATATCAAGACAAACGAAGTTGAAAAAGACTTTGAGTACATCATGGCGGAAAACATGTATTTTTAATGCCATACCGACAACATGGAGAATGTAATAAATCATCCCGTAATTATGAATAACTTATTTGACCGGCACTTTGAAAAATATGATATCTGGTACGAAGAACATAAATTTGCATATTTGTCGGAACTTGAAGCAATAAAACAGGTGTTGCCGAAAAAAGGCACGGGGCTGGAGATTGGCGTCGGAACAGGCAGGTTCGCTGCCCCTCTGGGCATTCAATTCGGGATTGACCCTTCTGAAAAAATGCTTAAAATCGCCAAAGAACGAGGCATCAACGTACAACAGGGCAGTGGGGAAAATCTGCCTTTCAGTAATGCGTCATTTGATTATATTGCCATTATTATAACCATCTGCTTTGTCAAAAACCCGCAAAAAGTAATAAAAGAAGCCTGCAGGGTTTTAAAAAAACACGGAAAAATCATCTTAGGCATTGTGGATAAAAACAGTTTCCTTGGAAAATTTTACCAGAGCAAGAAAAGCGTCTTCTATAAACAGGCGCATTTTTTCACTGCGGAAGAACTGGCCGGTTTATTGGTATCCGAAAAATTCGGCAATATCTCCTATTACCAAACGCTATATGACCTGCCCGATAAAATTACATCCGTACAGAAACCTGAAAAAAGCTACGGTAAAGGCGGGTTTGTAGTAATTGCCGCGCATAAACAATAAACAAAAGGAATAGCAATGAATAAAAAAGATGCCCTGCAGATAGAAAAAAATATAACAGAGATATTAGACGAGTTGCCGCATGGCGTTGAACTTGTGGCAGCGGCCAAAACGAGAACGGCAGATGAAATCAAAGCGGCAATAAATGCAGGGGTGAAAATCATAGGGGAAAATTACATTCAGGAAGCATTTGATGTATTTCAGGCAATAGGAAAAATAGTAAAGTGGCATTTTATCGGGCATCTACAGAAAAACAAGGTTAAAAAAGCCGTGGAAATTTTCGATATGATAGAAACAGTTGATTCTTACCAACTGGCAAGGGAAATTGATAAAAAGTGCAGCGATGTTTCTAAAATCATGCCCATATTGATTGAAATAAACAGCGGGCGTGAAAAACAGAAATTCGGAGTACTGCCGGAAAACACAGTAGACATGGTAAAAGAGATTTCACAACTCGACAATACAAAGGTACTTGGACTTATGACCATGGGGCCCAGATTTGGCAATCCCGAGGATTCCAGGCCGTACTTCGTAGAGACAAAGCGGCTTTTTAATGAAATAAAAACGTTAAACATACCCGGAGTTGAGATGAAATATCTCTCCATGGGGATGACTAACTCTTATAAAATTGCCATGGAAGAAGGTGCCAATGTTGTAAGGATAGGCAGCAGGATTTTTGGCCAAAGAAAGTATTGCGAAAAAGAAACAACGAATTAGAAGTCGGCGTTGCAACCGGATAAATACAGAAAAAAATATAACTGGAGACGCCTGCATAAAGCCAACCTGAATATTCAATCAAAATATTCAATCAAAAAAATGTTTGCAAAATTTTGACATTTTGTATTTATGATGTAAAATATTTAACGATGCACAAGAGAGAAACAAACTGGAGGAAATTTTTATGAAAAACTGTGAAATGAAATTGGAAGGCAATATGCTGACTATAACGGTTGACGTTTCAAAGGATTTCGGCAAATCTTCTTCCGGCAAGAGCATTATCATCGCTTCCACCGAAGGCAACGTTTCCATACCGGAAAAAAGAGACATAAAAATAGGGCTTAACGTATACAAACGGCAGTAAAGAAAACTTAACTGCCGGAATGTCCATTTGCCAGACTTCTATGACGGTGATAGAATAAAAACAGATAGAAGGATACTGGCTGGACAAAAAAAGGAGGAAGAGATGGGAAAGATTTTGATTAAAGGCGCAGTGAAGAGAGAGAAGGGATGCATGTATTATATAGACGGAGCGGGAAATGTGTGTGAAGCAAAAATGGCCCGCGGCGGAAGCAAAAAGAAGAAAAAAGCAGTAAAGAAAGCGGCTCCCAAGAAGAAAGGTCGCAAATAATATAGAAAATTTTCAGAGAACGGGGCGCTGGAGAAAATCAGCGCCCTTTTCTTTTTTTATCACCTTCCGATTGAAGTTATTGCCTTAAGGTTTGCCACTTTCATAACTCCTTGAATATACGCCTGACGGTATCCAGAAAAATCTTTTCCCATTCCGAAGCCAGCAGGCATTCCGTAACCTCGTATCCGCCGCGGCCGTAATAGGACGCCGGCGGCGAATAGTGCAGGTAGCCGTTGGAATTGGAAACGATGTAGGTATACTTGAACGGCGACATCTTCTTCACCTTGAATCCCACCTCGGCAAGCACCTCCATGGGAGCCGCGACGATAACGTAATCGCCGATGCGTATCACTTTTATCTCCGCGGGGACTGTTTCCCCGCCGAGTTCATCAATAATCTCCTGGTGTTTTTCCAGCGTGGCAATCTTCAGTTCATTGGCGGACATCAGTTCCATGGCGCGCATACTCTCGAGGTACTTGTCCACGGCAACCCGGTTGCTCACGTCGAGCCTGCGGAAGACCTCATCCCCGCAAGCATCCGTCTGCATGTACCTTTGCGGCGAAGCAGAAGGGTAATCAGAATGCAGGTAATACTTCAGGTAGAGCGGCAGGAACTGCTTGAAAGTCAACCTGGTATAACGGACTGATTTTACCAGTTCCTCCTGCTCCTTCTTTAGCATTGAGACAAGTTCAGGAATATCCGTCCTGAACGGAAATTCGACGTTCACAGTTACTACCTTCAGTCTGCCGGTATCCGGTTTTATCTTCCGGTATCCCTTCAGTACGCTATTGCCCAGTTTATGCCCGAATTCGTATTTGCTGCGCGGATTATCGTTGTCATAATATGATGCCTCAATTATATCCCCGTTGGCGCCCTGCATAAATATAGCCGCAGTACCGCCGCCTATCTGCTCTTCGAGGTAGTCGGAGGTCACAGCCGGAAAATCCGCGGTAACCTTCCCCGCCCTGCACCCCACCAGAAGGTGGCTCGCAAAGTTATACACCACGGCAAGCGGACTCCCATCCATACGGTCAATCCTCAAAATACCTATCTCCGGGTCAATCGGCCGCAGTCTCTCTATCTCATTTCCGGGCGGCTCCGGACTCCATGAATAATCCGTCCCGTCCTTCATGACAAAAGTCCTGTTGATGGTAAGGGTGTTTTCACATCCGGCGCCCGCTCCAACCTTTACGGGCACCATGTTTTTCAACGCCTGTTTTATTGCCTTTACCGTCCTGTCAATCTGTTCGTCTCCATCGCACAGCAGGCGTCCGGGCGGGTGTGTATGGGATGCGCTGACGCTCACGTTACAGCCGGGGATGCCAAGGTCATTCTCAACGCGCTTTCGAAGGTTTGGAATAAAATCGTCGGGACTGTCGTAGAGTATGTACTGGCTGACCGTCCTTGCTCCCACCGCGCAGACGTCCATGGTCACCAGAACGACCTTCTGAACGCCATCGTCAAGAACAAGCGCCCTTGCATAAAGCGGGTCGTCTATCTTAACCTTCTGCTTACGGTACTCCGGGGGAATGTGCGCCATCGCCTTTTCAGGATAGAGTCCGTAGGACAGTTCCCCCTCCTTACAGGTGATGTCAACCTTTCCCGTACCTGCCCGCAACACGTTTCCGCTTTTATTTTGAGACGGCCGCTCTTTTCCTTTTTTCGTGCCCATTTTAAACTCCTCGCGTAGTTTATCGCTAATCATATAATCAACTACACTGCATGTCAAATTCTATTCTCGAGACCTCTGAAAAAGTAGGTTTTCCCAAGTTTTGCGAGCATAGCAAAGTAATCTAACCCTCTCGACGAAGTCAATTGCCGCGGTCGTAAAAAACACTTCCCTCCTACGCCAAGGCTGCGAAGGACATGCCTCGCAATAATGATATACAGATATATGGAGTTTTCCAGGTCGATTATTTTCCGGAACCGGTTTTTCTCGACTTTGATATAATTTTTTCTTCAACGATAGTATACAGAATGGGAACAAAAAACAGGGTCAGAAGAAAACTGACTATAAGGCCTCCTATAATGGTAAAACCGAGAGAAACCCATATTTCAGAGCCTTCGCCCCTCGACAACGCCATGGGCAGAAGACCGAAAACGGTTGTAAGGGTAGTCATAAGAACCGGCCGGAGCCTTAATTTGCCGGCTTCCACAACCGCCTTATGAAGTTCAACGCCCTGCTCTCTCAACTGTTTTATAAAACTGACAAGCACAATGCCTGTCTGCACGCCTATGCCGACTATCATGATAAGCCCGAGAAAAGAAACCATGGAAAGGGTATTGCGTGTTAACAGAAGCGCCCAAACTACCCCTGTCAGTGAAAAAGGCACGGCGAACATTATCACAAACGGGTCAATCAGAGATTCAAACTGGCTTGCCATAATCATAAACACCAGAATTATGCCAAGCATTAAGGCAAATCCGAGCGCCTGGAAGGTTTTCTGTTGTTCCTGATAATCCCCTCCGAAAAAAATGTTAAAACCGTCAGGCACTTCAATAGCGCCCAGTTTATCCTGCGCCTCGCGGACAACGCTTCCCAGGTCCCTGCCATAGATTTCCCCTTCCACCCTCACCATCCTTTCTCTTCCTTTCCTTTCTATCGCAACAGGTCCGCCAATTTTCACTATTTCAGCCACCTGCGACAAAGATATCTGCCTGCCTGAAGGGAGCGGCACAAGCAGGCCTTCCAGATTTTCTACCGTTTTTCTGTCTTCTTCCTTCAGTCTTACTTCAATGTCATATTCATCCCCTGCTTCTCTATAATAACTTGCCGTGGTGCCGAGAAAAGAGGTTTCAACTATATCGGCAATACTTGCCGCATTCAGGCCGAATAAGGACGCTTTTTCCCTGTCTATCAATATCTGCAGTTCCGGCCTGCCCTCTTTTCTCGATATCTCGACATCCCCCACTCCTTTTATGCCTTCCAGTATGCCTGCAACCTTGAGAGAAAGCTCTCTTGCAACATTCAGGTCATGCCCTCTTATCTCTACGGACAGAGGCTTGCCTGTTCCAAGCAGGGCTTCCCCCATTGAAGAAGCATCATATCTTACATCCGCACCGGGAAAAATATTTAACTTGTTCCTCAAGGCATACGCTATCTGGCGCGGAGTTCTTCTCCGCTCGGATTTATTTACAAGATTCAACCTAATCTGGCCTATGTTGGACGCCTGCTCTCCGCCCATCAGAGAACTGATGCCGGCTTCTCCTCCAACTCCCCAACTGGAACTGCTCACGTCCACTTCGGGCACCTCGCCGTAAATGATATTTTCAACCTTTTTCGTCACCTCTCCGGTTTTCTCAAACCTTGTCCCTACGGGAAGGGTGACATTGAAGGAAAGCTCTCCTTCATCCTGTTCCGGCATAAAATCCGTGCCGACAAATTTAACAAGGAACATACTGACCAAAAAATACACAAGGCTTACCAGAACTATTCGCTTCCGGTGTTTAAGCGCCTGCTTCAAGAAATTTTCATAGTGACTGTCAAGTTTTTCAAACCACCTGTTGGTAAAAGCATACACCCTGTCTGAAAGCTTTTTCTTCTTAGAACTTCCGTTTTCTTTTTTTACCGTAAAGGTTCTGGAGTTAAGCATGGGTATCAGAGTCAGAGCAGTGAACAGGGAGGCGATAATTGCTATCGAGCACACATAAGCAAGCTGTCCGAAAAAAACCGCCGCAAGTCCTCCTGTGAACAATATGGGGATAAATATCGACACTATGCAAAGAACGGAAGCTATTATGGGGCCGGCCACTTCCGTCCCTCCCTGAATACAGGAAGTTTTCAGTTCCTCCCCGTTTTCCAGATGTCTGTGAATATTTTCATAAACCACAATGGTGGCATCGACAACCATTCCAATCGCAATTGCCAGAGCGGACAGGGAAATGATATTTATGGTATATCCCGCCATATACAGAAAAATGAAGGTGGCTATGAGAGAAATAGGGATAGCGCTTGCTATAATCATTGAAGACCGGATACTGCCGAGAAAAAGGAAAATGACAAGTATTACAAGTCCTCCTCCCGTAAAAAGCGTATTTTTCAGGTTGTTTATGGATTTTACAATCTGGTCGGAAGAGTCCAGTACAAGAGCAAACTCAACATCGGAAGGCAGTTTTTGTCTTAAAACTTCCATTCTCGCAAAAACCTCCTTGCAGACATCGACAGTATTTGCGCCCGATTCCTTCTGGACCATAAGCATCAAGCCGGGACGTCTGTTTATCAGGGTTTCCCGCGTTACCTCCTTGAAATCATCTTTTACCTCGGCTATATCTTTTATTTTTATGGGCACCCCGTTGTAGGTTGACACCACCACGGATTCTATTTCTCTTATCTGCAATTCTGCGGGAACCCTTACAATATAGTCCATGCTTCCTGTCCGGATATTTCCTCCGGGAGAAGACAGATTCTCCGCCCTGAGAATATTGACGACCTGCCTTACCGACAGGTTATAGGCCTTGAGTCTCTGGCTGTCAAGTCTCACCAGTATAGCCCTTTCCAGTCCTCCGCTTACCGTCACGCTCGCCACTCCAGAAACACTTTCAAGAGGTATGGCTATCTCGTCCTCGAGCAGTCTTTTGAGACGAGGATAGGTTTCCTCATTGGAACTGACACCGTAAACAAGAGCCGGTATCATGCTAAGGTCGAACTTGAATATCATCGGGTCGTCGGCGTCTTCAGGCAAGGCGGGCTTAATCAAATCCAGCTGGTCTCTTATATTGTTAACCGCATTGTCAAGGTCCGCCCCCCAGTTAAACCGCAGGGTAACAAGGGAAATGCCTTCCTGGGAGGTGGCTTCTATTCTGTCCAGGTCTTCAACAGTGGACAGCCTGTCTTCTGCAATACGGGTAATTCTCGCTTCAACCTCTTCGGGGCCCGCCCCTTCATATGTGGTAATGACCATCACGGATGGAATTTCTATATCGGGCATCATATCCAGTCCGAGGCGGGATAAAGAAACGCCTCCCAGAATAATAATGCCCATAAAAATCATGGCGGTGGTTACTGCCCGTTTAACGCCTAATTCCGGCAAATTCATTTTCTTCTCTCCTTGGTGTCTATCTGGCAACAAATATTTTACTGCCTTCTTGCAGTGAACGTTGTCCTTCGATAATCAGGGAAGTCCCTTCCTCCAAACCGGACAACACCTCTATCCGTTCATCTTTTTCCATGCCTGTGGTAATCTGTCTTATTCTCGCCTTGTCGTTTTCTGCAACAAAAACGTAACTGCCGCCTTCTTTCTCAATTATACTGTCTATCGGGATGACAAAAGCATTTTCACGCGAGCTGATAATAATATCCGCCCTTGCAAACATCCCGGGTTTTAAGTTCCTCGCAGAATTATCCACGGCAATCTCAACCTGCGCGGTTCGTGTCTGCATGTCCACCCCGGGAAAAACATTATGAACTACCCCGGCAAAAATCTTGCCATGATAGGCATCCACATGTATCTCCGCTCTCTGGCCCTTTCTTATCCTGGTGATTTCTTTTTCTCCGACAGGAACTGTCACCTTCACCTTTTCAATATCCGCTATGGTTACAATAGGACCGTTTGCGATTTGCCCCTGGTCTATATATTTCTTTGTGATTACACCTTTTATGGGAGCGGCAACTCTGGCATCCTTTAATCTTACATTTGCAAGAGACAGTTGAGACTCAAGACTTTCCACGTTCCTGGCGGCTATATCGAGAGCAGTTTTCGCATCGTCCATGGATTTTTCGGCAATGACCTTCTGTTCAAACAACCTTTTACTCCTTTCGTAGTCCTTCCTGAGTTTATCAAGGCTTATTTTCGACGATGCCAACTGGCTCTCTATCTGGCTGACCGTCAACGTGGATTTTTCCTGGTCAATCTGTGCGATTAATTCTCCCCGGCTGACGTACTGCCCTTCCCTGACAGGAAGACTTTCAACCCTGCCGGACGCTTCGGGATATACAGTGACCTCCGCCCACGGGAGAACGTCTCCTGAAACCGAAACAATCTCCCGAAAAACAGACCTTTCTACCTGTGCCACGCGAACGGGAATCAAATTTTCCTCGTTCACCTCGGTTACAGGCTGTTTGTTTTTTCGCACCGCCGTCACTCCTGCAAGAACTATGAGTATGCCCAAACCCAAAAATAGTTTTTTCTTCTTCATTGTCCACTCCTTTGCCCCGAACCTCTGTTTTTTCCATCTTCAATTCTCACGCCGGCCGACCTTTCCAATTCGGCATACGCAATCTGGTAATCGTACAATGACTGGTAATAGCTGTTCCTGGCGGCGGTCAGGTCAGCCTGCGCATCCAAAACCTCCGTTGTCGTTGTCATTCCCTCCCTGTACAGAAGGTCGGTTACACGCAGGTTTTCCTCCGCCGTTTCCAGTGATTTTTTTATCGTTTCTATCTTCTTGTCGGCGGCCTCCAGATTAAGATAAGCGGACTTCACTTCGAGTTCAACGGCTTTACGCAGGAGAGCGTATTGATTGTCTATTTCTTTCTTCGCATGGACCGCCTTTTGAACCCTGTGCCCGGTTTCGCCCCAGTTCCATATATCCAGTTCCAGTGCAACCCCGATATTCCAGCTGTCTCTCCATTCGTCCACCGGCGCCTGCGCTCCCCTGTCGAAAAGGTAGTTGGAAAAAAGCGCCACCTGCGGTTTGTGACCGCTCTTCTCGGCTTCTATGTTATGTTCATATATCCTGCCGGCACTTTCCAGTCGTTTCAATTCCGGCCTTTGCCCGTAAGAAAGATTCATCCAGTATTCAATGTCCCTTTTCTCTTTGCGCTTTTCAAAAACGTCTTCAACATCGAACTCCGTTGTGAGCGGCTGGTTAAGCAAAAAATTAAGGCCTGCCTTTGCGAGAGATATAGAGTTCTCCGCCTGTACAATCTGCTGGCCTATGTCCGCGAGAAAAACCTCCGTTTTCAAAACTTCCGCCCTGGTGGCAAGCCCTTCCTCGAAAAACGCCTTTGCCGTCCTTAAATGTTCCAAAGCCAGTTCTTTCAGGAAATTCACCGTCTGGAATCCCCTTTCCGCCTTAAGGACGGAAAAATACCCTTTTTTCGTATCAACTATCAGGCCGTGTATAACGGCTTCTTTTTCAAAGCCGGTCATTTTCACGTTCTCCTGCGCTTGAGCATAAACAGCGCGAACTCTTCCCCCTGTATACAAAGGCTGCGCCAGTGTAAATCCGAGGTTGTAAAGATTTTCATCCGTAACTTTCATGGACATCATCTTCTGGGCCTCGTTCAAACGCGTATAGGTAAAGGATGAACTGAGCCGCGGGAAAAACATCGTATAGGCTGCCTTTTCGTCATACTCCGCCTGTTTGATTCTCTCCTCGCCTGCGGCTGCCTGCAGATTGTTCGATACCGCCATTTCAACGGCGCTCTCGAGAGTTATCAGTTTTTCTTCGGCAAAAACGGATGCCGACAGAAAAAAAAGCAAAAAACACACGTTCAACCTTTTCATGCGGTCCTCCCCAAATATAACTGTTATCTCCTGAGCAAGCCTTGTAAAAAGAGAGTTATCATACTGTCAACCTCTTTCTGCAATTTCTTGCTGTCCTTTGTATTCAGGTAATAATACTCCAGCCCCTTGAAGATGTTAAGAAGATTCATCGCGGCAAGATTCGCATCCCTTATACTGAAAACCTTCTGTTTTATCCCCTCTTTTAATATGTTGCCTATTATTGCAAATTCTTCCTTGTCAAGTTCAACCCTTATTTTCACAATGAATCTATAATTCTCAAAATACTCTTCTCCGATAAAACGGTAAAAAGACGCTATGGATTGTTTTGCATAAATCCTTGCCCTGATATAGGCGGCAAGTTTCTCATCTGCGGATTTTTTCGTGCTTACGGCTTTCAACAATTCATCTATGCCTTTTCTGATTTCTATGTGCGCAACCGCCTGCAAAATCTCTTCCTTGTTCTTGAAATAATAGTATATGGAGCTTTTTGTCTTGCCGGCAGCCCTGGCAATATCATCCATCGTGGTTTTTTTAAAACCGTACCTGCCGAAAAGTTCCCGTGCAAACTCAGTGAATTTGTTTCGCATAGTATTATATTCTTTTCTTCTGTCATTATAAACAGTCATATTCTTATAATATAGACCAGAAAGTCCAAATAGTCAAATATGTTTATGTCGAGTATTCTGAGATTCCGACATAAGAATCCTTGGTACTGAGGGGAAAAGAAAGAGTTGAC
>CAYPTS010000032.1:0-20736 GCA_964413825.1 uncultured bacterium | reverse complement strand
AAAGAAGAAGGCGTATGAATTTACCTTTCGTGAAGACAGGCAGTGCAACGTTGCCAATTTTTTTGTTTTTTCCCATGGCGCTCCTTTTCCCTGATACGCTCTGCATATGAGGGGAACTGATTCATCTATGATTTTATTTTAGCAGGATAAGAAGCCAATGGCAAGAAATATTGCTTTAGCTCAAGTTCCGATCTTTCTTTTCCCCTCAGTACCAAGGATTCTTATGTCGGGTTCTCAGGCTTTAGGTTGACAGATGGCGGATAATTCGTATTATAATAACGGGATGAACGGAAAAAGAAAAAAATATTACGAATGGCTTTTTTTGGTTGCGGCGGCATGCGATGGAGTTGTGGGTGCGGTGCTGATTTTTTTTGGTGCGACTTTATATTCATTGCTGGACATGGATTTGCCACCCCACCCCGGGTACCTGTCTTTCATAGGCGCTTTTCTTCTCGTTATAGGCAGTGCATATTTTTTTGTTTATTCCGGTATAAAGCACAGGAATGTTTTTAACCGCGACCTTATAAAGGTGGGGGCATTATACAAGGGCTCTTATCTTGCAGTGATGTTCTATTACTTGCTTGCCGGCATGCTGCCCCATCCGGTCTTTGCATGCCTTTTCGGCGTTGTCGATGTGATATTCTTGGTTCTGTTTGTCGAATGTCTTAACTATACGGGAAAGTCTTTCCGTCGAGACCCTGTACTGCGGGCGTAACGAGGGCAAAGTGCCTGTGGAAATCGTGTTTTTTTATGCAGGCAACGGCGTCATGCCGGTTATGGTATGGAAAGATAAATAGCCGGATTATTTCATGCTTTTTCAATAGAGGGGTTTTCTTCCCGAACGCAGCAGACGTTTGAGTACCTTGCCTGTCGGTGTTTTCGGCAGTTCCGGGACGAATTCAACTATGCGCGGCATCTCATGTCTGCCGAGATGTTTCGAGCAGAAATTCAGGATGTCCTTCCTTGTCGCGGATGCCCCTGTTTTCAGTACAATCACGGCCCTGGGAACCTCGCCGTGCAGGGCATGCGGTTCCGGAACGACTGCCGCTTCGGATACAGCAGGATGCCTGCATATGACGTTTTCAACCATGCGCGGGTAGACGTTCATGCCGTTGACTATCACCATGTCTTTTTTGCGGTCGACGATGTAGAAATATGCGTCTTCATCGGTATAGCCGAGGTCGCCCGTGCGGAACCATTCCCCGAAGAAGGATTCCCGGGTTTCTTCCGGCCGCTTGAAATAGCCCTTCATTACACTTTCGCCGCGTACGACAATCTCGCCGATTTCTTTCTGCGGCATTTCTTTGCCGCCGTCATCCACGATTTTTATTTCCACTCCGGGCAGTGCCGTGCCTATTGAACAAACCTTGCGCCTGCCTCCTATGGGGTTTACCGCTGTAACGGGGGAACATTCCGTAGGCCCGTCGCCTTCGTATATCAGGAGTGGATATTTTTTTTCAAAACGTTCCATTATCGCCGTGGGCAGGGCGTCTCCTCCGGATATGCAGAAGCGCAGTGAGGAAAAATCCGCCGTCCGTTCATCCGGAAGGCCGGCAAGCATTCTGTACATTGACGGAACTCCGAGGAATATAGTGGATTTTGTATCTCTGATTGTCTGCGCCACGTCGTCCGGCATGAATTTTGGAACGGCGGCTATGGTTGCGCCTGCCGCCAGAGGAGTAATCATTCCGGCGGTGGCTCCGAATGCGTGGAACATTGGAAGTACCGTCAAGAAAGTATCATTTTCGTCGACTTTCAGTACCTGCAGAACGGAATTGACGTTGAAGAGCAGATTGCGGTGTGTAAGCATCGCCCCTTTTGGATTGCCTGTAGTTCCCGACGTATACAGGATTGCCGCAACGTCCTCCTTCTGGTTTGTTGCCGGAATATCGCATTCTGTTTTTCCTCGTGCAAATATTTCATCCAGAGGGATGGTGTCCGGGATGGACGGCCTGCCTGCGGAGACAAGGAAACGGAGGCCGGGCAGGGCGTCTTTTATCTGTGCGACGTTGTTTTCGAAAGCGTTGAAATAGAAAAGTCCCGCCGCTTCCGAATCTGAAAGGACGTATTGTATTTCCTCTGCGCTGAGCAGTAAATTTACGGGAACCACGGTGGCGCCGGTTTTAAGGATTCCGAAGTATGCCGATACGAACCATGGAGAGTTTATGCAGTACAGTCCTATTCTGTCGCTTTTCCCGATGCCTTTTTCACGGAGGAAATCGGATATTTGATTTGACATGCATTCCAGCAGGGCATAGGACGTGGATGCCTGTTGGAAAACCACAGCGGGTTTATCTTTGTGCTTGAACGCCGAACCGCGCAGCATCTCTCCGATAGAAGTAAACCTTTCGTGAATCGGAAGCATGTTATCCTTTTTCCCCTGATTATTGTTCCTGCGGGGATATATCAGGGCTACTTGTTGACGTATATCACTTTCGCAACGGGAAAACCGTTAAAGTTACTTGAGGATGCAAGCGTGTAAGCCCCCATATTTTCAGCAAATAGGCATTCTCCCGTTTCCATGCGCGGCAAAGAGCCGCAGGGATATTTCTTATTGTTGGTGTTGGGGGAAACTGTGTCAAACCCGTCGCATGTCGGTCCGAAAATTACGCATTCTTCCTTTTCCCCTTCCTTAAAAGCTTGCAGGCGGTATATCTGGTGGTCGAATACCTGTCCGGAGAACGTCCCGTAAATGCCGTCGTCTATGTAGTATGAAACGATTCCGTGCCTGAATGCTCTGCCTATGACCGTTACGACCAGAGTGCATGTGTTTGCAACCAGAAACCTTCCCGGTTCCGCTATGACCTCTATATTGTCAGGGAATAACTCTTTTATCTCTGTATTGAGTCTCCCTGCAAGCTTTTCAAACGGCATTATGTTTTTGCCGTACTCTTCCGCCGGGAATCCTCCGCCGATATCGAGTATTCTCCTGCCTGTTTTGGAATTCCGTATCTTATAGCCCTTTTTTTCGACCTCGTCGAAAACGTATGCCGCAAAATCAAGTCCGCTTTTGTAGTTGTCGAAATTGGTGCAATGGCTTCCTACGTGAAAACTCAAGCCCTCTACGATGAATCCCATCTCAAACGCCTTCACGGCAAGATTGACGGCGTCTTCACGGCTAGCCCCGAATTTCGAAGAGAGGTCTACTGCCGAGCCTTTGTTCGGCACTTCTATCCGCAGAATAATTCCCGCGCTCGGACAGTGTTTCTTTATCTTTTCCAGTTCGTCAAAATTGTCGTAGGTAACCAGCGGCTTGTAAGGTTCAAGTTCGTGCAGTGTTTTTATCATTTTTATGGGATGCGCATAGATGATTCTTTCCCAGATGAATTCCTGCTGTTCCGTCGGCAAAAGATTTATTATGTTTTTGCGCACGAGATGAAATTCCGGCAGGGACGCCACGTCGAAGCTTGAGCCCATGTCCAGGAGAGTTTTTACTACGAGCGGGTCGGAATTTGCTTTTACCGCATAATAAACCTGAACGTCGGGAAGGTTCTCCCTGAACCTTCGGTAGTTTTTTCTCAATTGTTCGATGTCTATCACGAGAACCGGGGTGCCGCGTGCTTTTGCCGTTTTTTGCAGGACGGCGCTTTTTGTCTCCGCTGTCATAGTAAATGCCATGTGTGTTCTCCTTACGGGACAAACAGGAAGTTTTTGAACTGCCACGGGTCTGCCTTGTCCGCTTTGTGGTCGGGGTTTTCTTTAAAGAACACCTTTCTGTTTTTCAGAGGCGTCCAGTCATAGGGTTTTGAGATGAACTTTCCAAGCCACGGCTTTGCTATTTTGAGAACGTAATCATGCGGCAGGTCGTCCGGGAGACAAAGACCTTTCCGGGGATTTTCTATCATCCACATTGCGGCGCTGGTAATTCCAAGAGCCACCTGTATTGTGGTTGCGTTCTGCCCGGGCAGAAGTTTCTTAGCTTCCTTTATGTCGAGGATGCTTCCGGTCCACCATGCGTTGTATTTGTGTCCCATCAGAAGTGCCCCGAGGATGTCTTTCCCGGAAATAATTTCATGGTCGGCAAGGATTCTCAGCGCAGGCTGCATTTCGTAGTTGCGGCACCGGAGTTCGTAAAGAGATGAAAGCGTTTCGTGGCACGGCATATAGGCATAATGCACCGTAGGCCTGTATACGGGTTTTCCCTTTTCTCTGACTGTCAGCCTGTCGGAAATGCCGAATGCCTCGCCGTGCCGTATTACCATTCCTATTATTTCTTCATCCGGTATCCACGACCGTACCCATGTATTCATTCCCATTTGTGCGAGGAATATCTGGTTCTTGGGTCCGTAGGGAGGAATGTGCGTAAGTTTGGGGAGTTGTTTTTCGTGCGTGCCCCATCCCATCTCCGCCGGTGCGGTGCCTTCTTCGCGCAGGCCTTCTATGCTCCATGTGCCCACAAATTCGTTTACCCTTTTGGGACTGCTGGTTATCTGCGTGTCTCTTTCACTGCAGTGGATAACCTTTACCCCGAGCGTCATCGCGAGTCTTGCAAAGTCCCGGTTTTCGGCAAACTGCAAAATCTTTTTTCCGGCGGATGCGGAAACTTTTCCGTCTTTTACGAGTTTGTGCGCTATGTCTGTGAGCGCCTGCTTTGTGAAGTGCGAAATCAGCCCCGGGTTTGCTCCGTGGTCAATGACTGCGGTTGTGGAGTCTTTGCTCCATTTTTCGGTAATCCTGCGGAGTTTCATATGCCTGAAATAAAGGGATTTTTCAAAAGGAGTTTTTTGAAAAATGTTCCCGAGGGAATCCCATTCTTCCAGCGATGTATTCACGTAAAGAACATTGTGCCGGTGACACCATTTGAGCATCTCTCCGGTTTCTATGTTCCACGCGAGGTCTATAAGTAGACCCCCGTTTTCGAGATGTTTTGAAAGTATTTTGTCGAGCGTCGCGGGGGTTATCTTTTCCCTTGAGAATTTTATGCCTTTGGCAGTCCATTTTTTCAGGGATTTTTTCTTGTCCTCAAAATCGACTATCGTGATGTTTTTAAGCGGAGCATCGATGTGTTTTAAAAAGATGGGCAGAGTGCACCGCGAAACAGAACCGTAACCGATTATCAGAATTTTTTTTCCGAATCGCATTTTTCAATTGCCTCCTTTGCGCGATAAACTACAGCGCAGCCGGTAAAATATAAAAACTTTTGGTGTTTAAATATATATTTATTTCTCTCTGCTGTCAACTTGTATTTTTGAGGTCTTTGAAAAACTCCCCTGTTGTCATTGCGAGGGAGCCTGCCCCGTTCTACGGGGCGTTTTTTGCGACCGCGGCAATCTCCTCCGAGGAGAAATCGAGATTGCTTCACTTCGTTCGCAATGACAAGTCGGGCGTGAAAGCACTTTTTCAGAGCTCTCTTTTTCAGGCTAATTGCGGACGTAGACCGTGTATTGATACTCAATCTGTATTTTTTCGGATGTCTTGACCGGTATTTCCCATGTCAGGCGGCACCTTGAATTTACCTTTTTCAGCCCTTTAGCGATTTTTTCTATTTTGGCGTCGTGGCCGGCTGAAACGACTTCTCCGGAGAGCATCTTGGTAACGGTAAGCGTGACGGGGGCATTTTTGTAATTGGTTACGTCCAGCACCCCTTTTACGTTCACCATGTCGTAACTGTAGCCGTAGAATTTTGCCGCGTTGCGCTGGCGGTTAACCTCATATTCAGCCTGTTCCGCTTTTATGTCGACCGCCTGCGTGATGCGCAGGTTGCTTGTTCCTCCCGGACTGGTGTAGTAGATGATATCCTGTCCGAGTATCTGGCCTGATTGAACGGTCATTGCGGGCGCTGTTGTCCATGGAACTTTTCCTGTGTTTGTCAGCCGCAGACTGTGCCAGATTTCTTCATCTTTTTGCGGCTGTTCCCTCTGGTATCTGTCCTGTTCGTCGAGAGTATCTCCTATTTTCCACTCATATATGTGTTGGTAAGGCACCTCCATTTCATAGAGAGGATAGTAACCGCGTTCTCCTTTTTTCAGAGAAACGTTTTTCTTCTCATACAGGAACAGTTCCTCCATGGACTGTCCTTCGGGCTTTGTTACGTAACCGGAGAAGGATTCGCTTTCAGCCGGAGTGTTGAACATGACTCTCTGTTGTATTACGTCCGAACGCGGCCTGCCCGGGGGATTGGCGAGGTTGTTTAGAAACGCGGCAATATCCCCCTGTCTTGCAATGGGTGAGACGACTTCGGAGAACTGGAAGTTGGGAAATCCCGAGATGAAATTGACGGTAATCCCTTCAAGGTCGCCTATCTCGTTTATAATCTCCGCCTTGGTTGTTATGCGCGCTTTTTTGGGGTCGGTGATGTCTACGGAGCAACTGGGCGCCCATGTGATGCCCTTGGTGAGGTACTGAAATCCTATTTTCCCTTTCCCCTTTGCGTTTATCTCAAGTGCCGCCTTTGTTTTCCTGCGTTCTATCTCCGTTTTGAAATCTCCTCTTAACGGCTGGGCACTGCCAGAGGGAGTGACGCTTACCTGCTGTATCAGATTTTTGTTCAGGGCAATTACGCCGTCTTCAGTCTGAATTAGAATCAAGGAAGCGGTTTCCGACGGTACTGCAGGATAATGCGAACCTGCGTATCGGGGTGCGGGTGAAGGCTGGGCGGTGCGGCTTGAGGGGACAGACAATATTTTTCCGGTCATAGTTTTGCCGTCGGACAGTTGAAGAACAACAGTATTACCTGCGTTTGCCTCAAGAATTTCCGCCACGCTTATCGCGGGCAGTGACTCAACGAATTCTTTTTCAAAAGCCCTCGCGCCGTTCAGCGATATCCCCCTGCCTATGGGGTATACCCAGAATGTTCCGTGCACGGGGGCGGGTAGTTGTTCAAGAAGTATCTTGTCCGTTTTCCCGGGAATCTCCGCTTCCGCCGTGACAAACCCGAGCCCGTTCTTGAAAAGAGATACCGAGACAAATCTGCTCTTTACAGTCTCTGCAAAAACACCCGCAGATGCCAGAATGAAAAACAACACTGCCATACACACAAAAATTCTCCTGTTCATTTTCCTCCTTTACCCCGAACCTCAGTCTTTTGCTGTGAGGGGTTATGATTTACCGTCTTTTACAACTTAGACACGCAGAAAAGAAAAAAGTTCCTTCCGGCGGCTGCACCGGAAAGCAACGGATTGTTTTCATAAGACTATAATCTGTATCGATTGGTGAGCGGCATCCTGCGGTCCCTTCCGAATGCCCTGGGAGTGATTTTTACGCCCGGCGGCGCCTGCCTTCTCTTGTATTCGCTTCTGTCAACCATCTCCATCACTTTTTTTACCGTATCCGGGGGGAACCCCTGTGAGACTATCTGCGTATAACTGCTGTCTTTTTCGATGTATTCTTTTAATATGCCGTCCAGTATATCGTAAGGGGGCAGGGTGTCCTGGTCTTTCTGGTTAGGCCGCAGTTCCGCTGTGGGGGCTTTTGTCAGCACTCTTTCGGGTATAATTGTATCTCCCTCACCCTGCCCTCTCCCCGCAGGGTAGAGGGAAAATTGAGAAGGATAGGGATGAGAGTTTCTCCACAGGGCAAGTTTGTACACCAGTGTTTTGTAAACGTCTTTTATGACGGCAAAGCCGCCTGCCATATCGCCGTAAAGGGTTGAATAGCCGACGCTCATTTCGGATTTGTTTCCGGTGATGAGTACCATGTATCCGAATTTGTTGGATAGCGCCATAAGTATGTTGCCCCGTATCCGCGCCTGCAGGTTTTCTTCAGTGGTGTCCGGCCTGCTTCCGGAGAATGCAGGAGACAGAGTTTCAAGGCACGAAGCGAATATGCCGTCAATGGGGATTGGCAGAAATTTTATGCCGAGATTTTTCGCGAGTTGTTCGGCGTCTTCAAGCGATTCCCGCGACGTATATCTCGAGGGCATGAATACGCCGGTTACGTTTTCATTGCCGAGAGCGTCCGATGCAATTGCCGCGACAATAGAGGAGTCTATTCCGCCGCTGAGTCCCAGAACAGCTTTTTTAAATCCGTTCTTCAGCACGTAGTCTTTTAACCCTGTCATCAGTGCCAGGTAAACATCTTCTTCTTCGGAGATTTTTCTGAGTTTTTGTTTTGAAATGGGCGGTCTGTTGTCAGTGATTTTATGCGGTATTGATATGGTTTTATCTGTCCCCGCAGTCTTTCCAACAGGCAGGGAAATTTCTCCTATCAGCAGTGTTTCTTTGAAAGGTTCTGCCTTGTGCGTAATTTTTCCGGCAGAATCCATAATGAAACTGCCGCCGTCGAAGACCAGTTCGTCCTGTCCTCCTGTAAGGTTTGTATAACAGACTGCAACGCCGTTTCTGATACACTGCCGCCTAACGGCCTGCTCCCGTTCCTCGGTTTTTCCCCTGTGATATGGGGAGCCGTTGATGTTTATCAGGAGTTTTGCCCCTGCCGCAGATTGTTTCCCCGCAGGGCCTTCATCATGCCATATATCTTCGCATATGCTGATACCGAAGGATACGCCGGAAAAATTGAATACTGTGATGTCTTTGCCTGCCGCAAAGTATCTTTTTTCGTCGAAGACGCCGTAGTTTGGAAGAAGCATTTTGCGGTAAACCGCAATTGTCCTGCCGTTGAACAAAACCGCGGCGGCATTGTAAATGGCGTTTTTCTCGCAGTCGACAAATCCGACAACGGCTATGACATTTTTGATTTTTTCCCGCAGCATTGAAAGGGCGTCAAGGTTTTTTCTGATAAAATCCGGTTTGAGCAAAAGGTCTTCCGGGGGATATCCTGTTATGGAAAGTTCAGGGAACGATATAATATCGGCTTTTTCAGAAACGGCTTTTTCCGCATATTCGAGAATTTTGCCGCAGTTGCCCCGGATGTCGCCTACGGTGGTATTGATTTGCCCTGCTGCCGCAAGGATACGTTTGTCCATGAAAAACATTATACAACTTTATTGGACGGATTCATAAATCTCGTTGAATTTTTTATGGTTCTTCCTGAAAAGTTCAAGGATGTCCGGGTCGAATTGTTCGGGTGTTGATTTTGCATCACCTTCGGTAAGGGTTTTATAAGCGGTCATGTGGTCTGCCGCTTCTTTGTACGGACGGCGGCTGCGTATCGCATCATACTGGTCTGCAATCGCAAGTATGCGGCTTTCCATGGGTATGGCGGTTCCTTTCAGCCCGTACGGGTACCCGGTGCCGTTCCAACGTTCGTGATGGCTCAACGCGAGTTTTTCGGAAATCTTCAGGAAATCGGATTCGGACCCGTGGAGGATTTTCGCTCCTACGACGGTATGGGTTTTCACCACTTCAAATTCTTCGGTGGTCAGGGGGCCGTGTTTCAGCAGGATTTTATCCGGAATGCTTATTTTTCCGAGGTCGTGCATCGGACTGGTGATAAAAAGCATTTCTATTGTTTTTATAGGCAGTCCCATTTCTTCAGCCAGCAGTTTCGTATACATCCCGATTCTTCTCAGGTGGGAGCCGGTTTCTTCGTCTTTATACTCTGCGGCCGCGGTAAGTTTCTGTATGGTTTCGACGTATCCGTGTTTTATCGCTTCTTTCGACTCGGAAAGTTTATCGAGTGTATGTTTTAATTCCTTGGTGCGCATGACGACCTTTTCTTCCAGTTTCTGCTGGTAGGCCTTGTTTTCCATCAGAAGTTTACGTTTCTCAAGCACGTTTTTCACCGTATGCTCGATTTCTTCAATGCGCATGGGCTTGAGAATATACCTGTCGGCGCCGAGGTTCAGCGAAGCTATCGCATCTTCGAGATTATGGCTGGCGGTGATGACTATGATGTTGGTGTCTAATGAGAATTCTCTGATTTCCCTGAGTAGCCACATGCCGTCTTTTCCCGGCATATGGATGTCTGCAAGCAGAAGGGCGATATCGGATTCTTTCAGGATTTTCAGCCCGGTTTCCGCATCTCAGGTGCTGGAGACTTCGTAACCGAGGTAGCGGAGCGTCCTTTCCAGATATTCCCGTATGGACTGTTCATCATCCACGATTAGTATCTTTTCATTTGCCATTATGTTCCTTTGCCGGCAGGATTATAGTAAATGAAACGCCGCCATTTTTCCTGTTTTCCGCATATATCTCGCCGTTATGTTCTTTGATAATACCGTAACTTACCGACAGCCCGAGGCCTGTTCCTTTATTTTTCGGTTTGGTAGTGAAAAACGGGTTAAACACTTTTTTCATCAGTTCTTCGGGAATGCCGTGTCCTGTGTCTGCGAATTCTATTTTGACGCAATTATCAAGAAGCGAAGTTTTGATAGTGAGTTTTTTTTCACCGGGTACTTCAGCCATGGCATACTCGGCATTGTTGATTATGTTGAGGAATACTTGTTCCATCTGGTTTGCATCTGCGCTGACACAAGGCAGATTTTCATGAAAAGCGGTTTCAACGGAAATGTTTTTTATCCGCATGTGGTATTCCTTCATGGCCAGCGTTTCTTCCAGGAGCTCGTTGATTTTGACCTCTTTTTTTACGGGCTTTTCCTTGCGTGCAAATTTTAGAAGCCCCGTCGTGATTTTGTAGACGCGCATTGAGGCATCGTAAATTTTCCGGATGTCTTGTTTTAACTCGTCGTCCAGTTCTTTTCTCGTTTTCAGCAGTAATTCCGTGAACCCGAGCATTGCGGTAAGAGGATTGTTTATCTCATGCGCCACACCGGCGATGAGTTCTCCGAGAGCCGCCATCTTTTCCGTCTGAATCAACTGCTGTCCGAGATGCTTTTGTTCGGTTATGTCGCGCGCTATCACACGGTAGGAGGTAATAGTTCCTTTTTCGTCTTTAACCGCCGTGGCGGTAATTCTCATGACAATCCTGTTGCCCTCCTTGCCCTGCATTTCAATCTCGAAGTCCCTTACAAATCCCTGTTCTTCGACTATTGCTTGTATTCTGCACCTGTCTTCGGGATTCCAGTAAATGTGTTTTTCCATGTCGAGGTTCAACATTTCTTCTTTTGACGCATATCCGAAGGTTTGTATACCCGCAGGGTTTATATCCAGGAACCTGCCGCCAGGCGTGCTTATGTAGATGATGTCTTTGGTTTCCTCGAAAAGGATTCGGTACTGTTTTTCGACTTTATTGAGGGAAGACTCGGCTTTTTTTAATTTTTCAAAATCTTCTCTGAGTTGTTTTGTCTGGCGGTTTATGAGTTTGCGCAGGTAGAAAAGCCACAACAGCACTATCAGTACGACAAAAAACAATATTGTCAGCAAACATGCGCCTGCGTAATAAGTATCCGTAAGAGCTCCTTTGTTTTTATGCGATGTTAACTATTGCAACAATGTTATCACATATGTGAAGAATGTCAAGTTTTCTGCTGGGGACAATGATTTCCGATTAAGAAGGCAACCAGCCGTAAGCCGCAGGTTTCCGGCACGCCCGGTCAGGGGCAAAAGAGATACAGTTGACGGCGAGTGTGTAAGCACAGCTGCAAGACAAGGCGAAAAGCGCAAGCGTTCCGACCGATTACCTTGCCCGGAGCTGTCTGAACCCTCCGTAGCCTTGGCGAAGGAGGGTGAGTTCTCCGGGAGTCGGATTTCGCCGTAGTGCTTGCCTGTGCTGAAGCCCAAGCCCGAAGGGCTGTTTCCGAGTCCGGAAACTGGTATCCTTTTGCCATGGACTGCCTTCCGTCCTTAATCAGAAATTATTGCTGGGGAGGATTTGAATATTATCTCAGCCAAACGTCAAGATTTTCCTGAACGAACGTATCGTCAGCAAGGTGGGGGTAACTGCGGCATACCCTGTCTATCTCTTCTTTCTGTCCGGTAGAAAGCGTTTCTCCGGGATTTATGCACCATATCCCTTTCAGCAGGCCTGCTCTCCGAAGCACTTCGTTTATGCCCGGAACGCATCCCCTGAAACCGTTGGCGGCATCGAATACTGCGGAGTTGCAGTCGGTTATTTCCGCGGCTGTTTTCAGGATATCCGCAGGTATGTTTTTACCTGTGTGGCTGAAGGATTTTATCCTGCCGAGAAGTTCAACGGCTTTTTTGGTCCAGAACGCCCAGTGTCCGAGTAATCCGCCGGCAATCGTGACCCGTTTTCCGTTGAATTCAAAAGGAGTGATGAGGTCGTAGATTATGCTGTCGTCGTTTCCGGTGTACAGAACTATGTCCTTTTCCCGCCCTGTTTCCGCAAGCGCGCGTATGACGTCAAGGGTAAAGTACCTGTTGAACGGGGCTATTTTTACCGCGGCTACGTTTTTTATCTCGAAAAAACGGCGCCAGAAATCGAATCCGAGGATTCTCCCACCGACAGCGGGCTGGAGATAGAAACCGAACAGGGGGATAATTTCCGCTACCGCTTTTGAATGCATGAGCAGTTCATTGTCCGGTGCGCTTTTCAACGCGGTCAGGCTTAAAAGTCCGATGTCGTAGCCGTACCGCCGGGCAAGCGCCGCTTCGCCTGCCGCCTGTTTTGTTTTTCCGCAGATTCCGGCAATCTTGATTATCCGGCGCCTGCTTTCCTTTGACGTTTCCGCCGCCAGTTCAAGAACCGGTTTGTACAGCCGCGTTTTTTTGTCGTGTATCTCAAACTGCGTGGTGTGGACGCCTACCGCGATGCCTCCGGCTCCGGCAGACATGTAATACCTCGTCAGTGCCCGCTGTCTTTTTTCATCCAGTTGGCGTTTTTCGTTCAGGGCGAGAGGATGTGCAGGTATTACAGTCCCTTCCCGCAATATACGCATTACTTCCTTTGAAGGCGCCGGCGGTTTTGTGAGCATTTTAAAATCTCCCGTTTTTTGTTTCAAAGTGCGTCGGTTTGTTAAGAATCAGATTGTCGTTTTCCAGCCAGCCGGCAGTCCACTGTATCATCTGCTCCGTCGTCGTTTCGGGAGGACCGAAAGTCTTACAGAGCAGGGATGGGTTGGAAAGAAGAGCGGTTTCCGATTCCTTGTTGATAAAAACCGGCTTTTTCCCAAAAGCCGCCCCGAATTTTTCCGCTGTTTCCCGCACCGATATTATCTCCTGACCTGTCAGGTTAAGGATAGCGGGAGGTACGGAACACAGAGTTAAACTCCGGATTATCGCTCTGTTGGCGTCAGCCTGCCATATGATATTTACGTAGCCCATTTTAAGGTCTACAGGTATGCCGTTTCTGACTTTTTGCGCTATGTCTACCAGGACGCCGTACCTGAGTTCCGCGGCGTAATTCAGCCTTATTATGGCGGCAGGAGTATTGTTTCGTTCTGAAAAATACTGGAACATACGTTCTCTTCCGAGGCATGACTGGGCGTATTCGCCGACAGGTTCCGCTGTGTCGGTTTCCCGACATCCTCCGACGCTGATTTTTGTAAAGGGATAAACGTTTCCCGTGGAAAGCGCTACTATTTTGGAATGCCTGTACCTGTCGGCCGTTATGGCGGGGACATAGGTATTCATTGCCCACGTTAGCGGCTCTTTGCCTGTTGCCCCGAATTTCATCCCTGCAAGAAAAATTATGTTTTCGGCATCCGGCAGTTTGTACAGGTTGTCTTTATCAAGAAGGTCGCACTCGATAGTTTCTATCCCGTTTTCCTCGAGATGTTCTTTTACGCTCTTGTCCGAAAATCTCGAGACAGCGGTTATTTTTTTCTTGACGCCTGTTTCCACACAGCTTTTTTTGAGCATCATTGCCAGAGTGGGCCCCATCTTGCCGGCTGCGCCCAGAATGACAATGTCTCCGGTAAGTTGTCTGACACTTCTATTCACTGCTTCCGAAGGTTTTGAGAGTTTTTCTTCCAGTTCGCGGACTGTTTTTATCATTGTGTTACTCCCTGTATGAGTTGCTCGGCCATGTAGGAACTTCTGAAAAATGTGCCCGCAAAGACGTTTTTAAATCCCATTTTTTTGCCGGCGGCCTCGTATTCCTTAAAACCCTCTTCTCTCATAAATTCCTTAACCGGCAGGGCATTTTTTGACGGCTTGAGGTATTGCCCTATCACAAGATATCCGCATCCGGCTTCTTTCAGCTCGCGGAGAAGGGATAGAACCTCATGCTTTTTTTCCCCGAGTCCCAGCATGAAACCGGATTTCGTGACAAAACCGTTTTCTTTTATTATTTTGAGGACTTCCATTGACGTTTCATAACTGGAAGAAGGTCTTACGGAAGGATAAAGAGAGTGTACGGTTTCAATGTTGTGGGAAATCACGTTCGGCCGGGAATCAAATACCGTCTGCAAATCCGCGGTATTTCCCCTGAAATCGGGAATCAAAAGCTCAATCTTCGTTTGCGGGCTGATACTGCGGATTTTCTCCGTAACGTCTGCGAATTGCTTTGCGCCTCCGTCGGGCAGGTCGTCTCTTGTCGGAGAGGTTATCACCGCATACCGCATTCCCAGTTGCTTTACTGCAACCGCGACGTTTTCCGTATCTTTTTTATCAGTAGGGAGCGGTGTGTCGTGCGAGACTCCGCAAAATCTGCAGTTTCTGGTGCACCTGTTTCCCAGTATCATGAAACTTGCATACCCCTTACGGAAACACTCGTATATATTGGGGCAGACCGCGCTTTCGCATACCGTGTTAACAGACAGTTCTTTAAGGATACTGTGGACTGTTTCGCTTTGTTCATTTGCGCATGCCGCTCTTTTTTTTACCCATGCCGGAATGTGTTCCATAACGGATATAATGGTAACATAACAGCTGGAGGAAACAAAATTCAGACACAGGCGGCGGGTGCGTGCGGATGCTATTCTTCCAAGAGCATCAAATGTATATCGATGCGTGTCTTTTCAGGCAGGTTAAGTTGGTTGTTTTGCAGGGATGGGGCATCTATTCTTTTTGCCAGTCGTTCAAGTATTTTTCCTGTTTCGCCGGTTGCCATTTGCGTTTGTTGAGAAATGATAAAACCGCCGTCCATGTCAAAAACAGCATTTCCTTCAAGTTCGATTTCATTGTCATCGGCGGATATTTTTATATATGCCCTGTTGTTTTCGATTTTTTCCAGTTTGTACAATATTGTTCCTATCTGACGGTCTTGTTTTTTCCATGTGTCTCCGGCAGCTACAGGTTTGTCAGGCAGAGGGAGTATGAAAGACTGCCACAAAGTATTAAATGTATTGGATGGAATTTTTGTCAGGTCGATTCTTAACGGAAGCCTGTCAAATCCGGGAATGTAATCCGCAAGACTGCGTTGCAAAACCGTCAGAAACTCCGCGGCAACCTCCTGCAGTCCGCGGGTCTCCAAAATCTCGCCTTCCGGGGAAATCTTCATGTCGACGGTTTTTCCGTTTTGAAAGATTTTCCGGTTGTTCTGCCATCCCTGCAGGTAAAACATTTTCAGTGTTCCGTTGCTTTCGGCGTCTGCGCCCCCGAATAACTGGGAGATATGCAAAATGATTTTATTTTCGGTTTCCGTTTTCCTGCCAGACAGAACAAACTCGTCGGTTCTGTTGAAATTCAGGCGGTAATAAACTTCTGTGCCTTCGTTAAACTTGTAAGAAATCTTATATGCCGGTTTTTCTGTCTCCTCTGCCGCAATCGTTTGTTCCTGTACAGGGTCGGTCGGAGTTTCGCATCCTGCGTTCCATGCGGATAAAAAAATAAAAAAAGCGGCAAGAGCGGCAAACCGTTTTTTAAACATTTCCGTGACTCCCTATAGTTTTTTCCATCTGACGCTTCCGTCCAGAAAAAGAATGTTCAGGCCTCCGGAGTGGGAATAACTTTTCCATCCGCTGTTTTTCATGTGCGGGTCGGCGAGAAGCCATATATTGGATGCCCCGAAATTACCTTCGGCGTCTGTCCATTGTCCATCCAAGTTTCTATTTTTTACTCCCATGTCGTCCGGCGGCGGATTTGTGTTTATTATGTAAGTGGTCGAAGGAACTACCGCTCCTCCGAAATATGTCATGGAATATTCTTCAATTCCTTTTTTGCCCGAAGGACAGTAATAAAATTCCGGCGGGTTAGGCCATTCTAAAATATCCTCTGATGGAAGGTTTGGTTCCAGTACCGGCCGTATAAAATTTGTCCAGTTTATATAGCATAACGGAAAGTCTTCTGCGATTCCGGCTTCTCTCGGAGGAATTTTTCCGCCGTAAGATTCTCCGTAGAGATAAAAAGCGGTATAAATTTGTTTCAGGTTATTCAAGCATACCGCCTGCCTTGCACGCTCCCTTGCCTGTGACAGCGCCGGCAGCAACATCGCCGCCAGTATCGCGATTATAGCGGTTACTACCAGCAGTTCTATAAGTGTAAATCCAGTTTTTTTCATCGTGTCACTTTTGTTTCGTCAGGAATTTCAGATACATCACAGTTATGAATTCATGGAAGTTCAAACGTTCAATTTTGAAATCATTATCTGAAAAAAGCCGGTTGTATTTCAAGTCGGAGAGTGTAACGGACAGTGTATTGCCGCCGCTTTTTGCGCTCAAGATGACTTTTTCGGGAAAAAAGTGCGAATGTCCGGTTTTGTTTTCCGGCAGGGGGTACTGCAGGCTTATATGTTTGTTGCCGCTTGAAAAACCGATTGATGCGAATGTCCGGGAACTTTCGTACATCTGCATATCGAGAGTTCCACTGCGTGCCGGATAGGTGAAGAGCCGGGTTTTTTCTCCGTTAACGGAAATTGTTCTGTCGTCTATCCGGATTTTTTCCCGCAATAAACCTTCGTTTTTGACGGCAAAGTTCAGGATAAACCTAAGAATATCCGCCGGAAAAGAATCCGGAGTTTCAGGTATGCCGACGTACCCTTTAAGAATTTTTTTTATCTCGTCGAACCGGTCTTCTATTATAACGCCCGGCGCCGGCAGAAAAAGTTCTATGTCGTTGCCTGTTTTTGTCAGAATTAAACTGCCTATTTCTGAATCGGTATAAAGATATAAACGTTCAGTTTTGTCTTTTTCCCCGGCATTTTCGAACTGCATACGCATAAAGCCCCTGCCTTTCAAGGTCTTGGGAAGTTCGGTTTTAAACAGTTCGCCGGCAACCGGCTTAAGGGCTTTGAACGTGCTGTCTGAAAATGTCAGTTCGGAATTGACAGCCGCTTCCATGTTTTCCATAACGGGTATATCCATGGAGAGCATCTTTTTCAACGATGAGAAAAAATCGTCCATAATATCGTTTTTATTTTCTTCCGCCGCTGAATTTATGCAGAGGAATGCCGCAAAGAAAAGAACGAACACTATTTTAAGTTTTGCCATAACAGTCTCCTCCGGCAGTCCCGGGTTTTAATGATAATCCTTCAATCGGTGAATTGTTGTGGTCCCGCGCCTCCAAGATAACCGAAGGGGAAACGTTCTCAAACAGCGTGTACAATTCCAGCAATGCTTTAAGATTTTCTTCGGCCGTCGTCTCGGCAGTCTGTCCTGTCGATACTGTTATAACTTCAGTGAAAGTTTTATCGCTTACCGTGGCATCAAGAACCTCTTTGACGCTTTTTCCCCGCGCTGTAATTACAAATTCATCCGTTGCTTTTTCGAGCCGTGCATGAAGAGATTTTTTCCTGCTCTCCAACAGCAGAAAAGATTGTGCCAGGTTGCAGACAAACAAAAAAACCATGAGCGCGGGAAGAAGTTTTTGCCGGCAGGCAAGCATCCTTTTCCTTTTTCCGCGGAGAATTTCAACCGCGGCGCTTACATTGTCTTTCCCCCGTCCGAAGTCCGACGCTTCCCATTTCATTTCCGCAAGAGCTTTTTCTATTTCTTCGAAATCAGGCATTTTCGCTCCTTTTATTGTTAGTTCCTTTTTTCATGCGGCAGGTTCAATTATTTTTTTCAGCAGAGTTCTGGCGTTGAACAGTCTTGATTTTACCGTGCCTTCGCTTATTTCAAGCATTTCAGATATTTCTTTTATTGAGAAATCCTCAAAATAGTATAATGTTATTATCTCTTTATACTTCAGGGGCAGCGCCGCTACCGCCGTTCTGACTTTTTCTTTGCCGGCGCCGGATGCATGTGAGTCGTCAGAATTATAATTTGCGGTGCGTTTGTCCATCCTGTGCAGGAAAAGCCGCTTTTGTTTCTTTTTGCGAAATTTTTTATAGGCGGTATTGAGCATTATGCGGTATGTCCATGTATAAAACGAAGACCGCATGCGAAATTTTTTCAGATTCTTAAAGGCGGCAAGAAATGTTTCCTGCATGAGGTCGTCCGCTTCGTCCGCCATGAGAGCATAAGCCGTCCGTCTGAGATGGTTTTCGCAGGAACGCAAAAGAAGTGTAAATGCTTCTATGTCTCCTTCCCTTGAAAGTTTTAGCAGATTTTTTTCATCCATTATAGAATTTTTTTGAATGATTTATACTAACACACGCCGCAGGATATATAAAATCAGGATGTCTGTCCAGAAATTCTGACGTAAGGAATTTCTACAAGAGGACATCTGTGGTAGAATTATGTTCTAAAGGGAGGTAAATGAAAAGCAGAGAGAGACTTTTAAAAACATTGAACGGCGAAAAGACTGACAGGGTTCCCATATCTCTTTATGAATTTGACGGGTTCTATGACTCATGGATTTACGACTATCCGGAATATGTTGAAATTCTGAATTACGCAAAGGGGAAAACGGATAAGATGCAGTTCTATTCTCCTTCGGAACCGCGCGGTAGCGTTTTTTACTACGGAAAGCTGGAAGACGATATTATTACCACTAGTACGTGGGAGGAAAAGAACTCAATTCACACGAAAACCACGGTTAAAACTCCGCTCGGAGAAATCACTTCCCTCACGCGGGTTGATGAAGGTGTTCATACCGGTTGGGGGCTTGAGAAATTCTGCAAGAACGTTGAGGATGCCGAAAGACTGATGTCTCTTCCGTATGTTCCCTGGCTGCCCGATGTGAGCGACTTTGCGGAGAAAGACAAAAAACTCGGCGATGCGGGAATCCTCATGGGGGATATTCCCGATGCTCTCTGTTTCACCGTGGAAGCTTTTGGATTCAGCACCTTTCTGATGGTTTACATGGATAATCCTGAAATAGTTTTCAAACTGCTGGACTTTTTCCATGAAAGGCTTTACAACTACACCAGGCATCTACTTGAAAACGGCGTTGTCACAGTGTACAGGATTGTCGGTCCGGAATATGCAACTCCTCCTTATCTGAACCCGAAAGAATTTGATAAGCTTGTTACGACCTATGACAAAGAAATAATTTCCCTGATGCACAAGCATGGAGCAAAAGCCAGACTGCACTCGCACGGCCGGATAGGTGAGGTGACTGGCTCTTTTCTTGAGATGGAGATTGACGCTACCGATCCTGTAGAGCCCCCGCCCGACGGAGACATTACCCTTAAGGAAGCAAGGGAGGCACTGGGAGAAAAATGCGTCTTGATAGGCAATATAGAGGAAAGGCTGTTTGAAACGGGAACCAAGGCAGACCTGGAAGAAGCGGTTAAAAAAGCGATGGACGAAGCGGCGGGAAACGGCCCTTTTATCCTGTGTCCCACGGCGATGCCGCTGACCTCTCCGCTTGACAGGAAGATACAGGAAAAGATAATACACTACATTGACTGCGGCATAAAATATGGAGGCCTGTAATGGTAAAGCCGGATGTGTGGATAAAGAGGATGGGGGAGGGGATGATAAGCCCTTTCCATCCGGAAAAGGTGAAACAGGGGATTTCTTTCGGCGTTTCTTCTTACGGGTATGACTTTACTCTTGCAGAGGATTTTCTGATATTCAGGGGAAAAGGGCCTGTTTCGCCGAAAAAAATAAAAGATGCCGATTTTGAAAAGTTTTCCGGCAAGGCATGTACCATTCCTCCCAACAGTTTCATCCTGGGTAGAAGTGCGGAATATTTCAAGATACCGCGTGACATCGTGGGGATTTGCTTCGGGAAGTCCACCTATGCGAGATGCGGCATAATCGTCAACGTTACCCCCCTGGAACCGGAGTGGGAAGGAAATCTTACCGTGCAGATTGCAAATCTTACGCCGGTAACCGGAGAGGTATATGCGGGAGAAGGGATTGCTCAGATAGTTTTCCTTGGTGCCGAAGAGACCTGTGAAAAATCTTACAAAGACCTTGCAGGCAAATATCAGGCGTCAAGGGGCATTCTTCTGCCACGTTGAATTGGATACGGGCTTCAGTCCGGCGATAACGTTTCGCACGTTTTCAATTCTTTCGGATATCACGGGGTGGCTCCGCAGAAAAGTTAAACTTGTCGAGGATGAAGTGCCTTCCATTTCCTCGAGTTTTCTGAAAAATCCTATCATCCCTTCCGGGTCGTATCCTGCGCGGTATGCGTAGGTTACACCGAGTTTGTCCGCACGGAGTTCCTGTTCCCTGCTGTATTTGAGCATTGTCAGCGTGAACGCCGCGTCTACCGCCTGCTGTATGGCCGCGCTTCTGTTGCTCAGCAGTATCTGCGCCGGGATTGAGTACATGATGGATTTCTGCATCTGGTTTACCCCGTCCCTTGCGCAGATATGGGCGGTTTCATGCCCTATTATGTTGGCTATTTCATCGTTTGACGCTACCTTGTCGAGCAGTCCGGTATAAAGATAGATGTATCCTCCCGGAAGTGCAAAGGCGTTAACCTCTTCATTCTCCATGATTCTTATCACGTAATTCAGTTCCGGTCTGTCTGAAGCCCTGCCTATTTTCTGTGCCATCTCGGTTATTTTTGCCGGCGTTGCGAGTATCTTGTTTTCCTTCCGCATCTTTTCGTCGGCGGCAGTGCCCATGTCAATTTCGTCCTGCTCCGAATATACGGTATATTCGGTTTTCTGTGTTACAGGATTATAATAAGCGGTACATCCTGCCAGCAGCATGAAACACAAAACAACAGTTATCTTTTTCATTGTGGTGCTCCTTTATTTTCTCAAGTTCCGACATAAGGAAACAGAGAGGAAAGAAAGCAGTTTCCGTGCTCG
>CAYPTS010000031.1:0-21177 GCA_964413825.1 uncultured bacterium | reverse complement strand
AAGGGAAGGCGGCAGAACCGTCGGGGCGGGCGCCGTTACCGAAATTATCAAGTAAAAAAATTTTGTTGCATATAAATTTTTTTATGATATAATATCTCTTTTGTGTCTGTAAAAACATAACGTTTTTTCCCGTACGGTAAAAAGAGAAGGCACTATGGACAAAAAAAGAATGAGAATAAAACTGAAGGCTTTCGACAGCAGGTTGCTTGACCAGTCGGCAAAGGAAATAATTGAACTGGTGCAGAAAACGGGCGTAAAGATTTCCGGGCCGGTTCCTTTGCCTACGAGAAGAGAAGTATATACGGTTTTGCGTTCTCCGCACGTGAACAAGAAGAGCAGGGAACAGTTTCAGATAAAGGTTCACAAGAGGGTAATAGATATAATAGAGCCTACGGCGCGGACAGTGGATTCTCTCAGCAAGTTGAGCCTTCCTGCCGGTATAGAAGTTGAAATGAAACTCAGTTAAGGGGAAACCAAAGAATGAAGATAGGGTTAATAGGCAAGAAAGTCGGAATGAGCCAGATTTTTAATGAAAACGGAAAGGTGGTGCCCGTACTGGTGATAGCGGCCGGGCCCTGCTACGTGACCGGCATAAAAAAAGAATCCGAAGACGGATATTCCGCGGTGCAGATGGGTTTTGAAGAACTCCCCGAGAGAAAAATCAGCAAGCCGGAACTGGGACATTTAAAGAAGGCGGGACTTCCTGCGCTGAAGGTTTTGAAGGAAATAAGGCTCGCGGAGGACAAGGATGCCGAGACATTCAGCATAGGACAGAAACTTACCGTGGAAATGTTCAAAGAAGGCGAGTACGTTGATGTCACCGGCCGGACCATAGGTAAAGGTTTTCAGGGTGTTATGAAGAGGCATAATTTTAGAGGGGGACCCGCAACGCACGGTTCCATGTCCCACAGGGCGCCCGGCTCGATAGGCGCAACCGATGCGGCAAGGGTTTTCAAGGGTAAGCGCATGGCCGGACACATGGGAAACAAACGGGTGACAATTCAAAATATCTTAATACTGAAAGTCATTCCGGAACAGAACCTGCTTCTTCTCAAAGGTGCGGTTCCGGGTTCTTCGAACGGATACGTATTAGTCAGAAAGGCGTTAAAAAAATGAAGAAGATAAACGTTTACGACATGGAAGGCAAGGTTGTGACTGAAGAATCCCTTTCAGAGGAACTTCTCAAGGATTCGGTTAATAAGGACGTAATTTATTATTACGTGAATGCGCATCTTTCCAATCTGAGACAGGGCAATGCGTCCACAAAGACAAGAGGGGAAGTTTCAGGCAGCGGGAAAAAACCATGGAGACAGAAGGGCACTGGACGGGCACGCGTGGGTTCGAGCAGGACTCCCCTGTGGAAGCACGGAGGAATTGCTTTCGGCCCCAAACCGAGGGATTACAGTCAGCGCCTGCCGAAGAAAATCAAAAGAACAGCTCTGAAAGAGGTACTGAAGGACAAAATAACAGAAGATAAATTTGCGCTTTTTGTGCCCGGAAAAATGGAAAAGCCGAAGACCGGGACGTTTGCAGATTTTCTTAAAAAACTGGGATACACCGGGGAGAAAGTACTGTTTATTTTTGCAAACGACAGGGCAAACAACTGCAATCTTGTAAAATCTCTGCGGAACATACCGCTGGTTACTTATGATTTTTCAAACCAGTTAAATGCATATTCGGTATTGAAAACCGACAGGATTATTGCGGAAAATGCGGTTTTCAACAGCATTAAAAAACATCTGGGAGAAGAAAATGTCGGGTGAACAATTCAACGTTGTCAAATTTCCGCTCGTTACGGAAAAATCAAATGACGGAGTTCAGGAAAACAAATACACTTTTTGCGTGAATAAAAAATCCGGCAAGATACAGATAAAAAAAGCCATAGAAACGATTTATAACGTAACGGTTGAGAAAGTGAACATTGTGACGATGCCCAGAAAAAAGAAAAAATACAAATTCAGAATAGAAGGGTATAAGCCCGGTTACAAGAAAGCCGTTGTAACACTTAAGGAGGGAGATAAAATTGCCATTACGTAAATTAAAACCCGTAACTCCCGGACAGCGCCATGCCGTCCTGCCGGATTTTGCCGAAATTACAGGGAAAAAGCCGGAAAAAAAACTGGTTGTAGGCTTGAAAAAATCGGGGGGGAGGAATAACCAGGGGAGGATTACCTCGCGCCATAGAGGCGGCGGCCATAAAAGATTGTACAGGATGATAGATTTTTCCGGAAGAGAAGGGCAGACGGGCAAAGTTGACAGTATTCAGTACGACCCTAACCGGTCGGCAAGGATAGCGCTTGTAAACTATGCCGACGGCGTCAAGAGATATATTATAGCGCCTGCGGAGCTTAAGGCGGGCGATTTTATAAAATGCGGAGAGGATGCTGAAATAAAACCCGGACATAGGATGCCGCTCGTAAAGATTCCGGAGGGAGTGCAGATATATAACATAGAGATGATACCTGGACGGGGAGGAAAGCTTGTCAGGTCGGCAGGTACGCTCGCGGTCATAATGGTCAAGAGCGAACGGTATGCCCAGATTAAACTTCCTTCCGGAGAGGTGCGGCTTGTTGATGTCAATTGCATGGCAACCGTCGGACAGGTAAGCAATCCTGAATGGAAATACGTTTCCATCGGCAAGGCCGGAAGAAACAGATGGCTGGGCAAAAGGCCATCCGTAAGAGGCGTTGCGATGAACCCGGTAGACCATCCGCACGGCGGAGGAGAAGGCAAGAGCAAAGGACATCTTTCCCAGAGTCCGTGGGGAATGCCTACGAGAGGATATAAGACGAGAAACAGGAAAAAGCCTTCCAATAGAAGAATATTGCAGAAAAGGAAATAGAAAAAATGAGATCAAAGAAAAAAGGTCCGTATGTTGACGCCAAACTGTTGAAGAAGGTGATGAAAAACAGGGATAGCGGGAGGAAAGACGTTATCAAGACATGGGCAAGGTCCTCGGTCGTCATACCGGAATTCATCGGGTATACGTTTGCGGTGCACAACGGCAGAATGTTCGTGAACGTATACGTTTCCGAGAATATGGTGGGGCACAAGTTTGGAGAGTTTTCACCGACAAGAACCTTCAGGGGGCATGGCACCCATACCGAGAGGACCAAAGAAAAAACCTGATGGTTTAAGAATAGGAGCGATAAATGGAAGTGTTTGCAAAAACCAAATACGTCAGACAGAGTCCGAGGAAATTGAGAATAGTAGCGGAATTGCTGCCGGGAAAAGCGGCCGGCGAGGCTCTGCAGATGCTGAAGAACATGCCCAAGCGCGGAACCGAAGTGCTTATAAAAACAATAAATTCCGCGCTTAGCAACGCGAAAGCAAAGTCGGACAGGGATGATTGGAAAATAAAAAACATCATGATAGATGCGGGACCCGTGTTGAAAAGATTTCGTTCCGCTACAATGGGACGGGCCGTAATGGTCAGGAAAAGAACCAGCCATATCACGGTTGTTCTTGAAGAACTCGAACGGAGACAAAAATAAAATGGGACAAAAGGTTAATCCTATAAGTCTGAGAATGGGAATTGTTGAAAAATGGAGGGGCAACTGGTTTGCCGGCAAGAAGGAATTCAGCGGATTGCTGAAGGAAGACGTTGCGCTGAGGAATTATCTTGACGGAAGGTTTCCCAGAGGAACGGTGAGTAAGATTGAGATAGAAAAGATATCAGATAAACTCAGGATAAAGATACATACCACCCGGCCCGGCGTGATACTGGGACGGAGGGGTTCGGAAATAGATATGGTGAGAGATGAAATTTACAAGATGTTCAACAAGCAGATAAGCATAGATGTTCTCGAGGTTAATCCTCCCGGTCAAAGTGCGCAGTTTCTTGCCGATACCGTAGCCATGCAATTGGAAAAAAGGATGCCGCATCGCCAGTCGATTAAAAAGGTGATGGCTCTGGCGCTTCAGTCAGGGGCGCAGGGAGTTAAGGTAAGAATAAGCGGGCGGATAGGGGGCAGAGAAATATCGAGGTCGGAACAGTATATGGAAGGCAAGGTTCCTCTGCACACGTTGAGGGCAAGAATAGACTATGCCACTTCAACGGCATTTTCAAGGTCGGGCACCGTGGGGTTAAAGGTTTGGGTTTATCTCGGGGAAGTTTTGGAAGAGAAACAAAAGGGGGAGAAGAGCAATGCCGCTGATGCCGAAAAGAGTTAAGTATAGAAAAGCACAGAGAGGGCGTATGAAAGGAAAAGCCTCGAGAGGCAGTACGCTCTTTTATGGAGATTACGGTTTGCAGATGACGGCGCCGGGATGGGTTACCAACTCCCAGATAGAAGCGGGCAGAATTGCCGTTACGCACCATTTGAAATCCCACGGTAAGTTGTGGATAAGAATTTTTCCCGACAAGCCCGTTACCAAGAAACCTGCCGAAACGCGCATGGGTAAGGGAAAAGCCGATGTTTCGCACTGGGTGGCTGTGGTTTTGCCGGGCAGGATTATGTATGAAATAGCCGGAGTTCCCGGTGAACAGGCCGTGGAAGCGTTGAGAAGGGCGTCTCATAAGATACCCTATAAGACAAAGATTATCAAAAGGTCGTCGGTGCAGGCGGCTGAAACGGAAAAGAGATAAAAATGAAAAGAGAAGAAATAAAAAAGTGGCGCGAATCTACGGCTGACGAAATTAATCTGAAAATATCGGAATTGGAAAACCAGTTGTACAAATTGAGACATCAACTCCACATCGGACAGTTGAAAAATTTTTCTACGGTAAAGAATACAAGGAAAGACATAAGCGTTCTTAAAACACTGGTTAGTGAAAAAAATTTGACGGGAGCAGATAAAAATGGAGTCAAGAAAAACGGGAAAGGTTGAAAAAAGCGGGAAGGTTCTCAGCAGCAAGATGGATAAGTCGAGAATCGTTCTGGTGGAAAGCAGGGTTAAACATCCCTTTTATAAGAAATTTATCAAACGCCGGATAAAAGTCATGGTTCATGACGAGGCAAATATTTCCGTTGAAGGCGATACTGTAAGAATTATGCGGTGCAGGCCTTTAAGCAAGCGTAAAAGATGGACGGTCAGAGAAGTTATAGAAAAGAGAGGGCAAAATGGTGCAACTGCAGTCGGTTCTAACGGTAGCTGATAATACCGGGGCAAAAAAGATAATGGTGATAGGCATTCCCGGACATACGGGCAGGCGATACGCAAAAATAGGGGATATCGTGTCTGCCAGTGTCAAGGATGCCATTCCTGACGGCATTGTCAAGAGAAAAGAAAAGGTGAAGGCGGTAATTGTAAGGACGGTGCATCCGGTGAAGAGACCGGACGGTTCAGTGATAAGTTTTGACCGCAACTGTGCGGTGATAATAGACGATGATAAAAATCCGAGAGGCACGAGGGTTTTCGGCCCTGTTCCGAGGGAGTTGCGTGAGATGGATTTTACGAAAATAATTTCTCTGGCGCCGGAGGTGTTATAAATGAAATGCAGACTGAGGAAAGGTGATTTTGTGCAGGTTATAAAGGGGAAAGACAGGGGGAAGAAGGGGCGCGTTATAAAGGTAATGCCGGAGGAAGGTACAATTCTGGTTGAAGGAATAAATTTTGCCAGGAAGCATTCAAAACCGAAGGCAATTGATAAGCAGGGCGGCATCGTGCAGATGGAAAAACCCGTGTCCATTTCAAATGTGATGTATTTTTGTATGAAGTGTACCAAGCGGACCCGCTTAAAAGAAAACAATTTGCAGGACGGTTCAAAAGTCAGGTATTGCAAAAAGTGCAATGAACTTGCAGAGGTAAAGTAAAATGGAACCAAGACTGAAAAAACACTACAGGGAAAAAGTAGTTCCCGAACTTATGAAAACGCTGGGGTATAAAAATGTAAATCAGGTGCCGCGCCTGATAAAAATCGTAATTAATACGGGAATTGGTAAAGACAATAAGGATGCAAAGGTGCTTGAGTTTGCGCAGAAAGAACTTGCTCTTATTTCCGGACAGAAGCCCGTTATTACCCGAAGCAGAAAATCCATATCCGGCTTCAACCTGAGAAAGGGCGATATATGCGGAGTCATGGTAACGCTGAGAGGTAGTATGATGTACGAGTTTCTCGACAGAATGGTAACGGTTGCGCTTCCCAGGGTAAGGGATTTTGAAGGACTGCCCGCCGGCTCAACCGACGGAAAGGGCGGATATACGATAGGCATCCGTGAACAGGTTATATTTCCCGAAATTGACTACAACTCGATATATAAGGTTAAGGGGATGAACGTTAGTATAAGCACGACCGCTAACAGTAAAAAAGAAACCGTGGCGTTTCTTAAACAGATGGGGCTTCCCATAAGAGGAGAATGATAAGCGGCTGGGGTGAGGCAGATAAGCAAAGGGATTTGACAAAAACAATCATTGCGAACTGTTCATTGGCCACCGGTTTAAAAAGGGAGGAGCAAATTGGCGAGAAAATGTTTTTTTGAAAAGATGAAAAAAGAGCCCAAGTTTTCCGTAAGGCGAAGGAACAGATGCTGGAAATGCGGGCGTCCGAGAGCGTATTACAGGAAATTCGGAATATGCAGAATTTGTTTCAGGGAACTTGCCTCGAGGGGGGAAATTCCCGGAGTTAAAAAAGCAAGCTGGTAGGAGGCCAATAAGATGACGATGACTGACACTGTTGCCGATATGATTACAAGAATACGGAATGGAAACATGATTAACAAAAGTTATGTTTTGGTTCCGGCGAGCAGGGTAAGGGAAAACATAGCAGGGATTCTTAAGGAAGAAGGATTCATAAAAGATTATGAAATCACCGAAGAGGATAAGAAACGTTATATAAAGGTGTTTCTGCTGTATTATTCGGAAAACAGAAAAGCGATAACCGAGATAAAGAAAATAAGTAAGCCCGGAGGCAGGGTATACGCAGACAAGGACGGCATTCCGGTAATAAAAAGCGGTGCGGGGATAGCTGTGCTTTCAACCTCCAAGGGAATAATGAGCAATAAAAAGGCAAAAGAGCAGGGAGTTGGAGGAGAACTTTTGTTCCACGTATGGTAGTTGTTATGCAACTCTTTAAACGCATATTGATGTGAGGAAAAAATGGCCAGATTAGGGAAAAAACCGATTCCGATACAAGAGGGAGTGAAAATCTCCCAGAAAGACGGCAGGATATTTTTCGAAGGGAGCAAGGGGAAACTTGAACAGGAAATTTTCCCGAATCTGGAGGTATCCATAAATGCCGGAATTATCCTGGTGAACAACCTTGTGAATGAAAGCGACAGGAAGTTATACAGAAAAACCGAGGCGCTCCAAGGCTTGTTGAGGAAACTCATTCTAAATTGTATTAAAGGCGTAAGTGACGGTTTTGAAAAAATCCTGGAGATACACGGAGTCGGCTATAAGGGAGAGGTGAAGGGCAGAAAGCTTGTGCTCAATGTCGGTTTTTCCAATCCTGTAGAAGTTGACATTCCGAAAGGGATAGAAGTTGAAATACACAGGAATACCATGGTCTATATCAGAGGGTCGGAGAAACAGCAGGTAGGGAATTATGCTGCCGAGTTGAGGGATATTTGTCCTCCGGAACCCTATAAGGGAAAAGGTATGAGGTACAGGGGAGAATACGTAAGACATAAAGCCGGCAAGGCAGCCGCGGGAGCAGCGCAATGATATCTACAAGAGAAGAAAGAAGACAAAAGAGGCATCTCAGGGTAAGAAAAAAAATTTCCGGCACCAAGGATATGCCGAGAATAGTCGTGTTTAAAAGCAGCAAAGGTCTTTATGCATCTCTCGTGAATGACGAAGAAAGCCCCAACAGGGTTTTGACGACAGTTTCCACGCTGTCGCCCGAAATCAGAAAGGAAAAAAAAGAAGGCGTCAAGGGATATAATATTGAAGGCGCAAAGCGGGTAGGCGAACTTCTCGCCGGCAGAGCCATCAAGATGGGGATTTCAAAGGTTGTATTCGACAGGAGCGGTTACAAGTATACCGGACGGCTTAAATCCTTCGCGGATGCTGCAAGAAAAGGAGGACTAAAATTTTGATGAAAAAACAACTACTTGAGGACAAGGAAGAAAAACAGGTTGTTGTAGAAATAAGAAGGGTGACCAAGGTTACGAAAGGCGGAAAAAACCTTAATTTCCGCGCTCTGGTTGTCGTGGGCGACGGAAAAGGTAAAGCAGGTTTTGGCCTGGGCAAGGCCGGCGAGGTACCCGAAGCGATAAGAAAAGCAATTGATAGAGCGAGGAAGAGTACCATAATCATTCCTCTTAATGAAACCACCATACCGTATGACGTTAAGGCTAAGGCGGGGGCATCCTGCGTCGTTCTCAAGCCGGCGGTAAGAGGTCACGGAATGGTTGCGGGAAGAACCATGCGCGCATTTTTCGAGGTTTGCGGGATTGCGGATATTACCTGCAAGTGTCTGGGGTCCACCAATCCCCTTAACGTTATAGACGCAACGGTAAAGGCATTGTCAAAATTGAGGGATTCTGGAGAAGAAGCGGAGGATACTAAAAATGAAGTTAAACCAGATTAAGTCTCCTGCGGGTGCGACCCGCAAAAGAAAAAGAGTGGGAAGAGGGGACGCTTCGGGGCACGGAGGTACTTCGACCCGCGGTCACAAAGGGCACAAATCAAGAAAAGGTTTTTCCCTGTCGTACAATTTCGAAGGCGGCCAGATGTCTCTGTCGAGAAGACTGCCCAAGAGAGGATTTTCGCATGTGAAAGAAGAGCGCAGGGAACTGGTGAGTCTCGATAGAATAGAAAAGAAGTTCAAGGAAAACGATACGGTAACTCCCGAAGCCATGCTTGAACGCGGGTTGGTCAAAAAAGGCAAAAACATCAAGATTCTAAGCGACGGGAACCTTACAAAGAAAGTGGAAATTCACGCTCAGTGCTTCTCTGCCTGCGCCAGAGAAAAAATAGAGAAAGCGGGCGGGAAAGCAGTTGTGGCCGAAAAGGCAAAATAACAAACAGATTCAGTTCGCCGGCGTTGGATGTTCCGGTGAAATCAATCTGGAGGAAAAATGTTAGGAGGATTCAGAGACAGTTTCAAGGTGCCCGATTTGAGGAAAAGAATAGGGTTTTCGGTAGCTCTTCTTACGGTTTACAGGCTTGGGTGCTACGTGCCTTCCCCTGGAATAGACGGGAGAGCGTTATCTCAGTTTTTCCAGCAATTCCCGAATACGCTTCTCGGGCTTGCGGACCTTTTTGCCGGCGGCGCGCTGAGCAACGCCACGATTTTCGCCCTCGGAATAATGCCGTATATCAGCGTGTCCATCATACTTGAACTTCTCACATCGATTATCCCTTATTTCGAGAGTCTGAAACGCAGCGGCGTGGAAGGCAGAAGAAAACTTACGCAGATTACACGTCTCGGGACGGTGGGGCTTTGTATATTCCAGGGCTTTGCCATAAGCATGTGGCTTGAAAATCCCGCGCATTTCGGGGAGATAGTCGTTGTTCCTAACCCCGGATGGCTGTTCAGGATTACTACCGTAATAACCCTGACCACCGGAACGATTTTCCTTATGTGGCTGGGGGAACAGATAACGGAGAAGGGTATTGGCAACGGCATATCTCTTATCATAACGGCAAGCATACTTTCGAGAATGCCCGTAGCATTTGCGCGCACGGCTGAACTGGTCGCCGCCGGAGAAATCAATTTTCTCGCGGTAGTCATAATGGTTGCACTGATTTTTGTCGTGGTTGCTTTTGCAGTCATAATCAACGAAAGCGAGAGAAGAATACCGATTCAGTATGCGAAAAGAGTCGTGGGCAGGAAAGTTTACGGCGGACAGACGACCTATCTGCCCATAAAACTTAACCAGGGAGGTGTTATCCCCCTGATTTTTGCAATTTCCATATTGACGTTTCCCGCAACTATTCTGACTTTTTCTACGAATAGGATATTGCAGAGCATAGCGGGATTTTTGTCTCCTGCAAGAGGTGTCGGAATGCTGTTATACGCAATATTGACGGTTTTTTTCTGCTATTTTTATGCGAGTATAATTTTTAATCCGGATAACGTGTCCGACGACCTGAAGAAATACGGCGGTTTTATACAGGGCATCAGGCCCGGAAAATCTACGGCGGTATATCTGGAGAGAGTTTTAAACCGGCTGACCCTGCCCGGAGCGCTTATGCTTACGGGCATAGCGCTTTTTCCGTATTTCATCATGCTTGTGTACAGGAGGATTCCGTTTATAGTGGCGAACCTCTTCGGCGGCATAGGTCTTTTGATAACTGTTTCGGTTTTGCTTGAAACCTTGAGGCAGGTTGAGTCGCATTTGCTGGTCAGGCATTACCAGGGATTTATCAAAAAGGCAAAAGGGCGGCCATGAAGAGGAATCTTGTTTTGCTGGGGCCTCCGGGTGCCGGGAAAGGTACTGTCGGGAGCAGGCTCAGCGAGAAACTGGGATTGCCCCTGATTTCTTCCGGAGATTTGTTGAGAGAGAATCTTAAAAACAAAACCGAACGGGGCATTGAAGCCAAGAAGTACATGGAAAAAGGGGAGTTGGTGCCGGATGAAATTGTGATAGCAATGATTGAGAATGAATTGTCAAAGCCTTTTTGCGCATCGGGAGTCATAATGGATGGTTTTCCCAGAACACTGTCCCAGGCGCGGATGCTGGACGGCCTTTTTGATGCCGAAGACGATGTAAAGGTTGTTTACCTTAGAGCGGATGATGATTTTCTCGTTGACAGGCTTTCCAACAGAAGGGTTTGCGGAGGATGCGGCAAGGTATACCATCTTGTGAATATGCCCCCTGTAAGAGAAGGCGTGTGTGATTCGTGCGGCGGGAAACTTGTACAGAGGAATGATGACAGAGAAGAAATAATAAGGCGCAGACTGGAGGTTTATCGAAGTTTGACCGAGCCCCTGATAGAATATTATACGAAAAAGAATTTGCTTCACGTTGTTCCGGGGGACGGAAAACTGGAGGATACTCTTTCTGCGATTGCCGGCATAGTTAAATGGTGAAAACACGTAGTGAAATAGAAAAAATCAGAATTGCATGCGGCATATGCAAAAGAATACTGGTACAACTGGGCGAGACGGTAAAAGAAGGCATAACTACTCTGGAGATTGAGAAAAAGGGAGATGAACTTATAAGTAAGAACAGGGTAGTATCGGCTTTCAGGAATTACAACGGCTATCCGGCCGGCTTATGCGTTTCCGTCAATGAAGAGGTTGTTCACGGGATACCGTCCGCAAAAAGGTTTTTGAAGGAAGGAGATATCGTATCGCTGGATATGGGCGTTATTTATGAAGGTTATTACTCCGATTGTGCCGATACTTTTCCGGTGGGCAGGGTAAAGGACTGTCATTTAAGGCTCATAGACGTTGCAAGGAAATCTTTTACCGCTGGAGTTTCAAAAGCGCTCCCGGGCATGAAAATCGGGGATATCGGAGCGGCAGTTGAAAGGTTTGTCTCTGAAAGCGGTTTTTCGGTTGTAAAGGAATTTGCAGGACACGGTATTGGAAAGGAATTGCATGAATATCCCGAGATACCGAATTTTGGGCGTTCCGGCACCGGGGAAACAATCAGGGAGGGTATGGTGCTGGCCGTGGAGCCGATGATTAATGAAGGCAAGCCGGCCGTGAGAATTCTTGAAGACGGCTGGACAGTAGTTGCAAGAGACGGGAAGTATTCCGCCCATCACGAAAATTGCGTACTGATAGGCGAAAACGGCCCCGAGATTCTTACGGTCGCAGATTGAAGACGAAAGCGAGGAAAACCGGATAGTGGAAAAAAAAGAGGAGAAAATAAAGGTTCAGGGCAAGATTCTGAAGGCACTGCCCGGCACTGCTTTTTCCGTGGAACTGGAAAACGGGCATGTCATAACGGCATACCTGTGCGGAAAAATGAGGATGTACTACATAAAAATAATACCAGGGGATAAGGTGCTTCTGGAACTTTCCCCTTACGACCTTACAAAAGGCCGGATAACAAAAAGATTGTAGAACAGAACGCTCGTAACGGCAAAAAAAAATGCCGGTGCGGGGAAAAGGGTGGTCAGAAATGAAAGTGAGAGCATCGGTTAAAAAGATATGTCCAAGGTGTAAGATTATCAGAAGAAAAGGAATAGTGAGGATTATTTGCAGCAATCCTCAGGACGGTCCTAAACACAAGCAGAGACAGGGATAAAAAACAGTGGATAGTGCATTGGAAAGAGCATTTACATGCCGGATACCATGCACTATCCGATATTCACCGGTTTTAAACATGTGGTGAAGGAGACAAAGAAAAATGGCAAGAATACTTGGAGTCGAAATACCTGACAACAAAAATCTGGAAATATCTCTGACGTATATATACGGCGTTGGAGAAATGCAGGCAAAAAAGATTATACAGTATACGAGGATTGACGGGAACAAAAAAGTTAAAGACCTCAGCGAGGAAGAACTTGGGAAGATAGCGTCTTTTCTACAGAAAAACATGGTTATAGAGGGTGACCTGAAGAAAGAACTCGGGGAGAATGTAAGAAGGCTGATAGAAATAAATTCATACAGGGGTGCCAGGCACCGCCATTCCCTGCCGGTGCGGGGACAGCGGACGCGTTCCAATGCGAGAACGAGAAAAGGACCCAAGAAAACCGTAGGAATTATCAGGGATAAAACTCAGCGAAAGACTCTTAAGTCAAAAATGCAGGATACCGATGCGAAAAAATAAGGACGAAAAATGGCAGATATAAAAAAGGGATACGTAAAAAAGAAAAAAAAGAACGTGGATGTTTTGAAAGGAGCAGCGCACATTAAAGCGACTTTCAACAATACCGTGGTTACGATTACCGACACCGGTGGCAGAGTATTGCTATGGGGCAGCGGCGGTACCGCCGGATTCAAAGGTACGAGAAAGGGAACGCCGTTTGCCGCGCAGTTGGTGGCGGAAAACCTTGCAAAAAAAGCACAGGCCATGTTTAACATGAGAGAAGTTGACGTTTTCGTGAAGGGTCCGGGTTCGGGCAGGGAAACAGCAGTCAGAGCGTTACAGGGCGCCGGCCTCGACGTGATTTCCATTAAGGACATTACTCCCATCCCCCATAATGGATGCAGACCGCCCAAGCGAAGGAAAATATAAGGAAAAGGATAAAAAATGAAGATGACCAAACCGTTATGCAAAACATGCAAAAAATACGGCGTTAAATTATATCTTAAAGGCAAAAGATGCGAGACCGTCAAGTGTCCCGCCGACCCGCGTGAAAAGAAAAGAACCAAAAGAACTTCTTTTGTCAGGCGGAGGAAAATGTCGGAATACGGCATTCAGTTGATGGAGAAAAACAAGGTGAGGATTTACTACGGGGTTCTTGAAAGACAGTTCCGCAGATATTTTGACAATGCCAAGAAACAACAGGGCATAACCGGTGAAAACCTGCTTAAGATTCTTGAAAGCCGGTTGGACAATACATTGTTCAAGGCAAACTGGGCGTACTCGAGAAGAATGGCAAAGCAGATGATAAATCACGGCGAAATCAGGGTTAACGGCAGAAGAGTCAACAGACCCGGATACGTTTTGAAGACGGGCGATGTGGTTCAGCTTCATCCCGACAGCAAGTACGCAAAATCCGTGAAGGAATGTATCGAAGAATATAAGGCTCACATCATTCCGGCATGGATGCAGATAGATAACGACAATTTGACAGTAAACGTTCTAAGGCCGCCCGCAAGGGACGAAGTTACACTGCCGGTGAATGAGCAGTTAATTGTAAACCTTTATTCAAAATAGAAAATCGTAACCCCTAACAGCAAAAGACTGAGGAGTGAGACGTGAAAAGCAACAGTTTTTACATCTGACATCTCACATTTCACGCTTTTGAGAAAGATTTGGGGTAAAGGAGCGTTTAGATGAAAGAATTTGTGTTTCCCGAAAAAATTGTCTGGGAAAAAGAAACGTACAGAGACAACTACGGAAAGATTGTAATAGAGCCCCTTGAGAGAGGATACGGAGTGACTCTCGGGAACATGCTCAGAAGAGTCTTGCTTTCTTCTATCGAAGGCATAGCGATAACCTCTATCAAGGTTGAAGGCGTCCCCCACGAATTTTCAACAATACCGGGGGTAAAGGAAGACGTTATTGAGATGGTGATGAATATAAAACAGGCAGTTTTAAAGCAGAACGTCTCCGAATTTCCGCATTTGATACCGGCGTTTGAAATAAACGGCGATAACGGAGAAATCTGTGCCGGCGACCTTATAAACGACGGCAGTGCAGAAGTATTGAACAAGGATTTGCATATTGCGACGCTTCTTGACGGCAAATCTCTGAATTTGCAGGTTGAGATTACCAGAGGCAGGGGATACATACCTTATGAAAAGATGAAGTTTATGAAGGCGCAGTCGCCAATAGGCACCATACTGATAGACGGCATATATTCTCCGGTAAGGAAGGTAACGTTTCACGTGGAAAACACCAGGGTCGGACAGTTTGTCGACTATGAAAAACTGATACTTGAGGTATGGACTACCGGAGCTATTTCGCCAAAAGATGCCGTAAGTGAAGCGACCGGTTTGATGAACAGGCATTTTACCGTTATAGGCGAAAATCAGAAAATAGGTCAGGACGAGGCGAAAAAGGAAGCTAAACCCGGTAAATCCCTGCATTCCGCAGATTTGAAAATGCCGATAGCGGAATTGAAACTTACCACCAGGGTTTTAAACGGGCTGGTTTCCAAGGAAATAGAAACGCTTGAAGATTTACTTGCCGTTCCCAGGGAGGAACTGGAGGGAATAAGGAATCTCGGAAAGAAATCGATTGAGGAGATAGACGCCGCCTTGCAGAAAACAGGATATACGCTCAAGGGAAAAGATGAATTGGAAAAGAAAGAGTGAAAAATAAAATCACAACCCCTCACAACAAAAAGCAGAGGTTAGGGACTTGGGATTGGGTGTTCGGAAAAGCACAAAAGCAGAGAAAAAGCATTTCTGAATCCCTAAACCCGAATCGCTAATCTCTGTATTTAAGGTGTTCGGGGTAAAGAGGATGAAAAATGAGGCATAAAATAAAAATCAGAAAAATTGGCAGGAACAAATCCCACAGGAAGGCGCTTACAAGAAATATGGCCATAAGTTTTTTCCAGTATAAGGAAATAGAAACGACCGAGGTAAAGGCAAAGGAATTGCAGGGTACCGTAGAAAAGATAATAACCCTCGGAAAGGCCGGCGACCTGGCAAGTTACCGCAGGATAAATTCCATGTTAAGCCATTCTCCGAGTTTGAAAAGGGTAAGGGAGATATCGGAGCAATACAAGGACAGAAACGGCGGATACACCCGGATAATCAAATTGTCTCCGAGGACAGGGGACAATGCCAAAATGGCGATAATCAAACTGGTATAATAAAACAGTGCGCAAGTTAAAAGCTATAAGATTGAAAAAAGAGAGCCGATAAATGGAAAAAAATCTCAAACTGCTTGACAAATTTGACAGGGATAGAAATATATACGAACTGATATGCAAGCTTTCGGATAGAGCCCATGGGATAATGAGCGGCAATTCCGTTTCCCCCGAAACCAGGGAATCCAATCCCGTGCAGATTGCGATGGAAGAGTTCCTGTTTGAAGGGAATAAAACCGGACAATGAAGGACATTATTGATTTATTGAAATTGATGCGGGAAATAAACGCTTCCGACCTGCACATTAAATTCGGGAGGAAGCCGATATTCCGTGTAAAAAAAGAACTTAAAGATTGCGAGGACTGGGACGGCACTCTGACAAAAGAAGACATTGATGCTATTGTCGGAAGGATAATGCCTCCCGAACAGATAGAATCTTTCAATTCCTCAAAAGAAGCGGATTTTGCCTTCGACGACCCTGAAGTCGGAAGGTACCGGGTTAACGCTTTTAAGCAGAGAGGGTACACGGGGCTGGTTTTTAGAAGGATACAGGATAAAATTCCCACTTTTGAGGAACTGCATCTGCCTGAGGTTCTCGGAAAGATTTCTCTTTACCAGGACGGTATAGTTCTGGTAACGGGTCCCACCGGCTGCGGAAAATCCACGACTCTCGCCGCAATGATAGAGACTATCAACAGAGAAAGAGAGAAGCACATAATGACGATTGAGGACCCCATCGAATACCTTTACAAGGATGATAAATCCATCGTCAATCAGAGAGAGGTGGGAATAGACACGAATTCCTTCGGTAACGCTCTGAAGCATGTCTTGAGGGAAGACCCGGACATAATCCTTCTCGGTGAATTGAGAGATGCCGATACTTTCCAGGCGGCTGTCAACGCCTGCGAAACCGGCCATCTTGTCTTTGCCACACTGCATACAGTAGATACGCTTTCAACAATTGCACGTATTCTTGATTTCTTTCCTTCCGACCAGCAGGAACAGGTAAGGAAGGTAATAGGCTACCATCTTAAAGCCACCGTGTGCCAAAAACTCGTTCAGAGAAAAGACCGCTCCGGTCTCGTTCCTGTATGCGAGATAATGATGGTGATTCCCATTATTGCAAAACTCATCCAGGAAAACAAAATGAACAAGGTATATGCGGCAATGGCGTCCGACTCGGATATGGGGATGCAGACGTTCAACCAGCATCTCGTCAAACTCATAGAGAGCGAAATGATTGAACCTGAAACCGGGTTCGCCGTGTCTCCGTCTCCGCACACCCTTGAAATGAACCTCCGGGGGATATACCTGGATGAAGACACAAAGATTATCGGAGAATGAAGTAAAAAAACCTGATTTCGCCACCGCCGTAAAAATCATATTTTTAATGTTCGGGTTTTCCCTCTTCGTTTCGTTTGTTTCTGCACGGATTGATGCAATATCATCGGATACGGCATTTTCCTTAGTGTGGGGAATTTTCAATACGCTTGTTGTGATGTTTGCCGTGCTCTGGTACGCTTTCAGAAAATTCGGGATGCATATTTTTTCTCTTCTGAAGAAACCGCCAGGAGTTTTTTTGAAGGGTTTTTACGTTTACGCGATTTTTTTTCCGGGTCTGCTGGCGGTCACCGCGTTGTCCTTTGCTTTCTTCAAAATTTTCGGCTTGAATCCTGTGCCGCAGCAGGTGATGTCTCTGTATCTTAAAACTGATTCCTTTTATCTCCTTTTTCTCCTGTTTTTTTCAAGCTGCATAGCGGCTCCCTTTGCCGAGGAGGTCATATTCAGGGGTGTTATTTATCCGGCGCTGAAAGAAAGGTTTCCTGTTCCCGCTGCAGTGCTTTTGAGTTCGGCCATATTTGCGCTCATGCATAACGAAGCATTCGTATTTGCCGGACTTTTCGCATTCGGCATTCTGCTTGCGTACCTGTTTGAAAAACATCAGAATCTGTGGTTACCTATAAGCGTGCATTTTTTCAACAATCTTTTTGCCAACGCTGCCGTTTTTATTATCAAATACACGGATGTAATCAAGACGCTGGAGGGATAAACAATGAGAATACTTGTTCTTGGGAGCGGCGGAAGGGAACATGCTATAGTCTGGAAGATAAAGAAAGACAACGAAAAGGATATAGTTTTTGTACTGCCGGGAAACGGCGGAATCTCTGAGGATGCCGAATGTCTTACGGGCAGAATAGACGTTCCCGAAGAAATGGCCGCGGCGGCTTCAGAGAGGAACGTCGGTCTTACCGTCGTGGGCCCCGAGGTGCCGCTTTCCGCGGGTATAGCGGACGTTTTCCGCGGGAAAAACTTGAAAATTTTCGGCCCTGGGAAAAAGGGGGCCGCGCTGGAATCGTCAAAACTCTTTGCCAAAGAATTCATGAAAAGGCATAACGTTCCTACCGCGGATTTTACCGCAGTCGACAGTTTCGATGAAGGAATGAAGGTTCTTGAGAAGAGGAATTTTCCCTGCGTCATAAAATATGACGGTCTTGCCGCAGGCAAGGGCGTGCAGGTTTCCGAGGACATGTTGCAGGCGAAAGACTTTCTCGAAAAAATATACGTCGAGAAGGCGTTCGGCGGTAAAAATCCGGTGGTTATCATAGAAGATTGCCTTACAGGAACGGAGATGTCCTATCTCGTATTCACGGATACCTCTACCTATGTTCCGATGGTGCCCGCAAAAGACCACAAAAGGGTTTTTGACGGGGACAAGGGTCCCAATACCGGAGGCATGGGCTGTTATTCGCCTCCGGCCGCATTTACGCCGGAGATTGAAGACGTTATAAGGATGAAATCCGTCATTCCGACGCTTAATGGACTTGAAAAGGAGAACATAGATTACAGGGGGGTATTATATTTCGGTTTCATGCTCACGGAAAAAGGTCCGTATGTGTTAGAATATAACGTCAGGTTCGGTGACCCCGAAACGCAGGTTATCCTGCCGAGAATGGACAACTGCCTTTCAGATGTTATGGAGGCGGTTGCGGAAAGGTCTCTCAATAAGGTCAGTATGCGTTGGAGCAAACTGAAATCAGTTTGCGTCATACTTGCGTCCGGCGGATACCCAGGCAGGTACGAAAAAGGGAAAGAAATTACGGGAATCGGGGATGCGGTAAAAAACAGTGATGTAACGGTATTTCATGCCGGCACCACAAAGGAAAACGGAAAACTTGTGACTTCGGGGGGGCGTGTGCTTGGAATAACCGCGGTTGCGGAAAGCATAGACGGGGCAAGAGAAAAGGCTTACAGAGCCGCGGACACAATAAAGTTCGAGGGCAAACACTACAGGACAGATATAGCGAAGTTTTAGGGGGCAGCTTCGTTCCAATGCTCGACCCCTAAAACCGACAGGAGGAGGATATGAACAACATGAGAGCGGGAATAATCGGTGCGGGCGGTATTGCGGACTATCACATCAACGGATACATTAATGCGGGCGCATCCGTTGAATGCATTGCGGATGCGGACGTAAAAAAAGCGGAGGAAAAGGCGAAGAAATACGGTATAGACAGGGTTTATGCTTCTTACCGTGAAATGCTCGATAATTCCGTGGTTGACCTTGTAAGCGTGTGCCTTCCCAATAAACTTCACTGCGGGGTTGTAATCGAGGCGCTGGATTCCGGAAAACATGTTTTCTGTGAGAAACCGCCGGCATTGAATGCAGGGGAAACTTCAAAGATGGCCGCTGCAGCCGGAAAAACAGGAAAAACGCTTATGTTTGATTTCAATAACCGTGCAAGGCCGGAGTCGCAGGCGCTCATGCAGTACATTAAGAACGGCGAAACAGGGCGGATAAATTCTGCGCAGGCGCTGTGGATACGCAGATGCGGAATTCCCGGGTTCGGGGGATGGTTTACACAGAAGGCGCTTTCTGGCGGGGGACCGGTGATAGACCTTTTGCACATGATAGACCTTGCGCTTTACTTCATGGAGTTTCCCGAACCTTCGTGGGTGCTTGCAGGGACGTATGAAGATTTTTCCGACAATGCGGATTTCAAAGGGCCGTGGGGAATTCCGGATGTGAAAGGCGGAGTTATGGATGTTGAGACCGCTTCACACGCGTTCATCACTTTTAAAACGGGGCAGGTGCTTTATGCGCGGAACAGTTGGGCGGAAATGAACAAAAGGGAAGAGGTCTCGGTTACTTTTCAGGGAGAAAAAGCAGGGGGCATGATTAGAAGATTGTTCGAAAGGGACGGGATGGACGATACAGCGGTTGACGACTGCGAGTTGTATACAGCGGAATACGGTAAACCGGTTAACAGGAAAATTATCACCGAGACGGATGAAAAGATGGGAAGAGAGCGGGCAGTGATAAACTTTGTAAGGGCTGTCGCAGGGGAAGAGCGGCCATATTCAATTCCGGAAGAAGCGGTAACATTGATGCGGATAATAGATGCAATCTACCAGTCCGCGCAGGCGAAAGTTCCCGTACAGGTAACAGGCTAAACCGGAACGGGTGTAATATCGTCTAACCTTAAAATTCAGTAAAAAGGCCGGAACAATGGAAAAGCAATTTCTTTTTGGCGGTGTTGTTTTTTTTCTTTTTTTTGCGGGATGCTCTACCAGATACCTTGAGGAGTCTGCCGATAAACAGGTGAGCCGTATCATGAGCGAAAAGCGAAAAATCGTGGATGTACAGACTCTTCCTGCGTCCGCCATTTCCGTTTCGGACGAGGTCCGTTCCGAAACCGTAATCCTGGAACTGAAAGATGCGATATCCCTTGCGTTTGAAAATAATAAGGCCTATAAGTCCAGGCAGGAAGACGTGTATCTTAATATTCTTGACCTGACGTACCAGCGCTATCTTTTCGGCAACAGATACGGCCTGGGAGGAGACGTTTCATGGGACGGAGACAGCGAAACGGTGGCAGGCGGCATTAATTTTACTCTGCTAAGATGGCTGTCCACGGGAGCACAGATAACCTTTGACATAGCCAAGGATTTTTTAAGGTATCTTACCGGCGATGAAAATACCGACATAATGACCATTGTTTCCATGAATATTTTTCAGCCGCTTCTCCGGGGCGCCGGCAGGCACATAGCGCAGGAAAATCTCATCCAGTCAGAACGAGATGCGGTATACGGAATACGCTCGTTTGCAAGATACCAGAAAAACTTTTCCATTGAAACCACCGAAAAATTTCTGCAGTTGCTGTTGATTGAGAACAGAACAGAAAACTATAAGAACAACTATGAAAGTCTGAAATCCACGAGGGAGCGAATAGAAATGCTTGCCGAGGCGGGCAGGCTTCCTCCTTTTCAGGTGGACCAGGCAATGCAGAACGAGTACGCCGCTTACCAGAGGTGGGTGAATGCGAAAAATTCATACGTTTCTCAACTGGACAGTTACAAAGTATTCCTCGGGCTTTCCACGGAATCCGTTGTTACGCTTGACGAAAAACTTCTCGAGTATCTTGTCGAGACCGGAGTTGCCCTGCCGGATTTCATAATAGACGAATTTATCGCAAACGCAGTCGGCAGGCGTCTTGACCTTCTTACGGATTATGACCGCGTCGAGGATGCAAAACGCAAGATTACCGTTGCGTTGGACAAGTTGAAGCCCAAGGTGAATCTTGTCGCTCACGTGACAGTTCCCACGGAAACCGAATCCCATCCCACCCTGTCTTTTTTAAGTCCGTCTTACGGAGCAGGCATTGAATTCGACCTGCCTCTGGACAGGCTTCCCGATAGGAACAACTACAAGAGAGCGCTGATAGACCTCAACAGGAAACAGCGCGATTTTGAAAACAGGCGGGATACGGTAATTCTCGAGGTTTTCCAGCAGTACAGAAATCTTGGAGAGTACTATCAGAGTTACCTGATACAGAAGAACAGTCTTATGCTTGCGGAGAGGAGAATAGAAAGTACCGATTTACTTTTGCAGGCGGGACGCGCAAC
>CAYPTS010000030.1:4096-21323 GCA_964413825.1 uncultured bacterium | reverse complement strand
AACGTATATTATCAAAATACAAATGCATTGTCAAACGGAATTATGCTTCCCGTAGAGGCTTCTATTTGACATAATAGGAGTGGAAGCGTTTCAAGTCGTATATATAAATTCCAATTTGGCGTCGGGGAAACACGGCAGTCTTGCAAGATAAATTTAAATTTGACAAGAAACAATAAATGTTATATAATGATTATAGTTAGAATAAATAGAGGATTAACAAAATGGAAAAGACCAACAAGATTATTGAGGAGCTTAATGACTGCCTGCGCAGAGATCACCCCAATCCTCTTTATTACCAGCTTGAAAAGAAACTCTGCGCGCTGATAGAGCATGGCATTTTACTGCCCGGCGAAAGATTGCCCGGAGATGTGGAATTAAGCCAGATGCTTGGTATCGGGACTATCACTGTAAGAAAAACCTTTGCCAGGATGAGCCAACGCGGGCTCATCAACCGTATCCCCAGAGCCGGAACATTTGTTGCGGAGCAAGAGGAAAAACAGCTTCCGACCATAGGTTTTTTTTATTATTTGCAGGCTGAAACAATCATGGTGAAACGGGCCGAACATATACAGAAATATCTTGCCAAGCACAACTACGACCTTAAAATAATTGGTTTTGAGAAACACTATTTTGACAAAGAAAATATATGCGCCGAAATTTGCAACAAGAACCTATGCGGAGCAATCTTTCATACGGTTGATACGCAGGCATGCAAAGAATCGCTGCGCTCTTTGGAAGAAAGAAAATTTCCCTACGTTCGTCTCGGCAATTCACATTTTATAGGAGAACTGGCTTCACCGCTGGTTGTAGGAAACCTTCACGGAAGAATTCAGAAGGCTATATCCCATCTCTGGGAAATCGGCCACAGAAATATCGGGCTTATATCGTCATATAAGGACAATGAAACGGAAAAGCAATACAGGAGTTTTTATTCGGAGCGGAACGTAACTCCGCGCAAAGAGTGGTGTATAAGCGTGGGATTTTACGGTCCCGCGGAAGAGTGGAAGAAGTTCCCCGGTCCCCAGATAGCAAGGGGATATCTTGAGCATTCTTCTGAAGTAACTGCCCTGCTGGTGGAACATCCGGCGGTATCCATAGACTTTTTGAAACAGGCAATACTGATGGGCAAAACAATTCCGGAAGATATTTCTATTGTTTCGCTTCTGGACTGGGAAGGACTCGACGCTACCCTGCCGTCGCTGTCGGCGATGCATCTTTCCGACGGGAAAATGGCGGAAACGGCGTGCAATCTGCTATTTGGCGTTATCAGCAAAGGTTTTTCGGAGGAAAGCATAAAAAAAATTGATTTCCGGCTGATTACAAGAGATTCTGTTTCACCGCCGCACAAAACGGCGGAAACTATAAGGGGGTGAAGTATGGAAAGGAAAGGATTTACGTTGATAGAACTGCTGGTCGTAATCGCCATTATAGCGATACTGGCGGCGATGCTTCTGCCGGCGCTGTCTCAGGCGAGGGAAAGGGCAAGGGCGGTAACCTGTATGAGCAATCTCAAGCAATTCGGTTTGGCCTACATAATGTACGTTAATGATAATGACGGGTGGGGATGGCCTGGATACACCACCCATGTGGGCAGATGGTACATTTATGCGATAGGCATGCTTCACACCAAAGAATATGCCCAACAGATAAAAAACTCCCCCGCGCTTCCCTATAAATGCCAGAGCGCCCGGACCGTGTCCGGTTATAACACCAATGCGTATCACACATACGCGATGAATACTTACCTTGGCACTACTAATATCAGCGCAAAATACGGCAGAAGCAGAAATGTGCCTCCAGTCCGCTTGAAGGATATTTCAAGAGTATTTCTTGTTGGCGATTCTTTGCCCGGCTCTCCGGAGATTGGATATAACTACAATTATACAAGAATCAGATTCCAGCATAACGATGGCTGGAACGTATGCTGCCTTGACGGCCATGCGGAATGGATGAGCCATGCCTATTTCACTGCTATGACAAGCGGTTCTATTTATTCGCATTTACCCAACTACAATGAAGAGCTGGCAATGTTTTGGGGATATAAGTAACTTCAATAGGAGGCGGCGATGCGCAAAACCTGCTTGTTCGTGTGTGCACTGTTGACAATTACCGGCAGTTTATTCGGGGCGGCGGAGCAGTATGCCTATCCGAGATTCCTTGCCAGTTACGGAAAAAATGTTGAAATAGATGGAATTGTACAGGAAAATGAATGGGCAGATGCCTCTTCTTATTCGGGATTCCTGCATAATTATCCGCTCGGAGAAGATGGGCGCGCATTTCCGCTTCTTTATTCAGTACCAAGCCAGACAACCATATGGATTAAGTGGGACGATGAAAAATTGTATATAGCATTCCGGTGTGAAAGAAAAAAAGGCGTGGAGCTCGGAAGCAGGATAGAACCGGACCAGCGGGACAAGAACCTGACGAGAGAAGAATGTATTGAATTATTCTTTGTCGCGAATGAGGTGAATTATTTTTTTGTGGGAAATACACTGGGAGCCATATTTGACGGGAAAAACAGGCCCGGAGAAATAGACAAATGGGACGGCGCGTGGAACGGCGACTGGCAGTACAAAACAAATGTTGAAGAAGATTACTGGCAAGGAGAAATAAGCATAAGGTTCGGTGAATTCGGAATAGAGCATCCGGAAGAGGGAATGATATGGAAGTTTACCGCATCCCGTTACCAGCCGGGCTTCAGCAGGTCGTCTCTGACGCCTGTGGGAGGGCTGTTCTTCAATCCCTCCACTTATGGAGAGCTGGCCTTCAGTAAAAGTTTCAGAATAAATTCACTGTATCCCGCCGTAAAATACCGCAGAGGGTTTAAGACATCAATAACAAACCTCTCTGCGGATGCAAAAAAAGCAGAGCTTACAGCGGGGATATATCCGGCAGGCACTGGTGATGAAAAACTTGTTTTGCCGGATGTAAAGCTACACTTTGCCTTCGAAGGCGAGCCGGTTTATTATTCGCAGAGCAGTGGAAAAGGCGTCTCGGAGACTCTTAATCTACAACCCGGTGAAACGAAGAATTTCCTCGCAATGATGCCCGCAAAGTCAGGTGAAAAATTTCTCTCCCTGACAGCGGCGTCTTCAGGAGAATTTCCTCTTTTCAGCCAGTCCGTGCCTATGGCGTATGAGGAGGAACTGCCCATAGCGGTAAAAATAGAGAAACAGATTCTGACCCATGGCAAAATAAACGTCATAGTCAGAGGATATACAGTGAAAGGTGAAGATGTATCCTGTGAGTTGATTGACAGTGCGGGAAACCTGGCAAATAAGACAGTGTTGAAGAAAGAAGGCGGCAAGGACTTCGTCTGGGAGATGCCCGTAAAAGGATTGAATCCGGGTAATTACAGTCTTAAGGTTGTAACTTCGGAAGGTTCGCAGACAACTGCACTGAAAATACCGGAACTGCCGGAATGGCACCTGACAAAATCAGGGATAACCGATGCAATCCTGCCTCCGTTCAAACCCATAAAAGGAACAGCGGACGGACTGGAGTTTACCTTCGGGCAGAAGTACCGGTTCATAAATTCCTTTCTTCCCGAACAGATACAAACCCTCTGGGGAGAGAGTATTCTCGCCGGCAGTCCGGAGTTTTTGGTAGAGGCCGGTGGAGAAAGGATAGTCCTGCGGGCTGAAAACCTGAAGAAAAAGAAAATATCGGACGGGGTGGTTGAGTACACGGGCACATACAAGGGTGCAGGGATAACCATCGAGGGCAAAAGCCGGGTGGAATACGACGGCTTTGTATGGACGGAAATCAGGCTGGATTCCGATAAGGAAATAAGCAAATTCATCCTTCAAATCCCCGTAAAGGAAGAGGCGTCAACATACTATAAACTTATGGCTCCCGATATAGTATCGGGTTCGTCAATAGTGCGAGGCAGACTGCCGGCTGATACGGTCAAAGCCGGTTTTTATCCGTGCGTCTGGATAGGGGATATCGAAAAAGGCGGTCTGGAATGGACGTGCGAAAGTGAAAGGGGATGGTCAAACAGCAACGAGAAAGAAAAAATATTGATTGAGCGCGGACAAGACAGGACGATGCTCTCCTTCAGGTTCATAGACAAGGTTATTAAACCGGGTTCAGCTAACTACAGTTTCGGCCTTTTGTCCACGCCCATCTTCGACCCGCGACGCAACTATATGAAAGACACCGCTTATATAACCAGTCCAAACACCGTGGATGCTTTCCAGCCTTATACGGAAGGTGGCAGAAACCTGAATTTCTGGTTTTACGGCAGAAAAGCGCCGTCATTTTTCAACAGGGGCGTTGTGGCGGTATACCCTTTGTCCGGCAATATTATCGGCGATGAAGGAAAAATTGAATTCTTGGCCAAAATTCTCCCCGGCGGGAAACAACAGTCGGCAATGGATGTGTTTTTGCTTGACATGGGACCGGATTCCGGGATACACATGCAGTGGGTGAGCGATGACGTTTTCTGGACAGAGCGGGGCTTCAGGATAAAGGTGTACTGGCGCGGAAAAATGCTGGAATTGCTGGAGAGCAGAAGACTTGATTGGAAGGTTACGGAGCAATTTCAGCAGGTTGCTCTGGCGTGGGAGAAACAGGCCGGCGGAAAAACTCTTTTCGTTCTTTACGGCAACGGAGAAGAAATCGGTAGAAAAATCGTTGATATAGACCTGACTCTGACGGACTGGAAGGATAAATACTTCTTTCTGGGGGGCAATACGCAGGCTGTTTTTGACGAGCTGAAAATAACCGGAGGAAACAAGATATTGCTGTATGACAGGTACGAGGAAGATTTTGCACCGAATAACTACCTTCAGACAAAAGCGGATGTAATATCGGGAAGTTCGGGTGAAACCGGCGGATGGATAGACATGTGGGCGGAATTTACGGAAGGCAGTGAAGGCAAGGGGTTGAAGCTGTCCACGCAGACAACAAAAGACCCTTTTCAGCTGGCCGGAGACATGGGAGCGGATGTTTTCCATATTCATTACTGGCACAGGAATAAGTTCGGATGCTGGTGGCTGCCTGAGAATAAGGAGAAAGAAGAAACAATACACCAATGGGTGAAAGCCGTCGGGAACGCGGGCGGCAGGACATCTGTTTACTACCTGAAAAATATTTCCCCGGAAGACCCTTACTGGGAAGATTTCGGCGAGGAAATGCTTTTGAATCCGCTCAGGCCTTCAATTAACAATTATGTGCTTTGTCCCAAAGGCCCGGGAACCGACTTTTTTGTCTGGACGGTGGAGCAGATAATACGAAGGTACGGGGTTGACGGCATCCACAACGACTATGGAGAATTGATGGCATGTGAAAATCTTGAACACGGGTGCGGCTGGGTGGATGAAAACGGCAAGGTGAGAAAATCCTGGCCGATACTGGAACAAAGAAGAATGAATCAGCGGGTATACGGTCTTTTGCATGGAATTCTAAAAAAGAACGGAGTTTACAGAAACCATACCTCCTCGGCGCCGATTCTTGCTACCGTGGGGTTTGCGGATATTTTCGTAACCGGAGAATACGAGGCAATGTCGCCCAAAAACGGAAAACCTATAGGCGACTGGCTTCCGGAAGACAACTATCTGTCTTTCTATTCTTCTTATATTACCGGCATACCTGCTTTCGGCGGACATACTCTGCCCTGGGAAATTATGGCGGGAGAAGGAACGGGCGCCAGCCAGACACACCTGCTCAAGGACTACCCTCTTTTTAACCCTGAAGGATATTTTGACCCTTACAGGGTTCCCAGTTTTGCTTTCGGCATGAGGTCGCAGGTGCAAATGTTCTACCCTGCGTTTAAGGACTTTTCAAACGCTGAATTTATCGGTTTCTGGAAAACGAAAGAACTGGCGGAAACGAAGACCGCAGATGGGTATGCGAAAAAATACATCAGGACGTCTATATGGAAAGACGCCGGCGAGAAAAAAGCCTTAATCCTGGTGGGAAACGTGGGCGGCATAAAAAAAGAAGTGCATCTGAAGATTAATTTCCCCCTTTTGGGACTTGAAGAAAACAATTCCATAGTCAGGGATGTTTATACCAGAGAAGTGTTTCCGACCGATGGAGTTCGGGTGGAGGTTGAGAAAGAAAGTATCAGACTGCTTTTGGTAAGGGAGCGGTATGCGGGAAGACAATGAGAGGAGAATAAAATGAAAAAAACTTTGCTGGCGGCGGTATGCCTGGCTTGCATGCTTTTGTCTGTGGGAAACGCCGCAGACAAGACAAGGTTTTCCCCTGTAATCTATCCACTGGAAGGCAACCTGAATTTTGAAGAGGGCACGATAGAACTGTGGGTCAAACCTGAGATTGACCTTGATTCGGCGGAGGCAAGAAAAAGTTTTTACTCGTTTTTTCTCATAAGAATTGCACTCGGAGATAAATCGGCGAAAAACGGCGGCTTTTCTATAACGTGGAACCCTAATTTGGGACTGTATTTGTATGGCGGAAGAAAAGGCGGCGACCCGTTGAAAAACCTGCCGACCTGCTGGCCGAAGAAGATGAAATGGGAGAAGGATACATGGCATCATGTTGCATTTACATGGCAAAACAAGGAAATGGCGCTGTATGCCGACGGAAAACTTATAGACAAACGCATAGCGGCAACGGCTTTTCCTTACGATAAAGAGGGGTTTATACTGCTGGGCTACGCTGAAAGCAAGGTTTCCGTTGATGATTTTTGTGTTTCATCCGTTGCCCGGAGCCCTGAAGATATAGAAAAGCGGTATAACGAAGAATTAAGGGAAGATGAATTCACCCTGATTCTTGACCATATGGAATCGCTTGAGGATGGTGTGCCGGGCAGGCAGTTGAATAAAGATATAAACACCATAGCGGAAGGGAAATACGGAAATGGAATCCGCATTTACAAGGATTAAAGAGGGGAGATGAATGGAAACCATTAACTGTGGAATTGTAGGCGCCGGCGCAAGGGCGCTGATAGGAATTTACAAGAACATAAATAAATATTCAGGCGGCAGAACCGCCATAAAGGCATTCTTTGACCCGGGAACCGACAGAATAGCGGCGGTTCAAGCACAGACCGGAGGAGCGGATGCTGTCAGGGAAGATTCTTTTGAGAAAGTGATTGATAACCCAGCCGTAAACGCTGTTATTATTGCGACTCCGAATGCTTTTCATGCCAAACCCGCGGTTTATGCCATGGAAAAAGGAAAACTGATTTTCCTTGAAAAACCCATTGCCGCCATTCTTGAAGACTCCCGCATAATCATGGAAGCAAAAAGAAGAACCCGTGCCCGCCTGCTGCTTGGATTTTGCATGCGCCACTGTCCTTTTTATACAACACTCCACAAAATAGTTTCTTCAGGACGGCTGGGCAAAATTATCAGCGTGCATGCCGAAGAACATATGGGGATAATATTAACGGGGGATATATACCTGCGCAGCCCCTGGAGGAGAAACCTGCTGTCTTCCGGGCCTCTGTTACTGGAAAAATGCTGCCACGACATTGACATGCTTAACTGGATGTTGAATTCCAAATGCCTCACCGTTTTCTCTGTTAACGACCGTACAGTTTTTCTTCCGAGAAAAGACGCACCGGACAATTGTTCGGAATGCAAAATTTCAGACTGTCAATACAGGGCAAAAACTGCAGAGGATTTCAAAAGGCAGGAGGAGAAGACAGGAGAACAGGTATTTAACGCCGGCTACAAGGATTCGTGTGTTTACAATACGTCTTCAGACGTAGCTGACCATACAACACTTCTTGCCCGATATGAAGGTGGCATACATGTTACCTTTAATGTCAGCATGGGAGCAGGGGAAACCCGCAGGAATATAAAAATACTCGGTTCGAAATCCTGCGTGGAAGGATGCCTGGAAGAAGGCCGTCTTTATATCCGCGACTGCCGTATTGACGCCCCCGTGGAAACGGTAGAAATAAAACAAGAAGAAGGCGGTCACCACGGAGCAGACCAGTTTATCGCCAGGGAATTCATAAGCTTGTTTGACAACCCGCAGAAACAGCCTAATCCTTCTGTTGAAGAAGGATACGAAAGTGCGAGGATATGCTTTGCGGCGGAAAAATCCGCAATAGAAGGCGTATCCGTGCGTATAGGGGATTTGTAAACGGTACGTGAAAAAGGATTAATCAAATGAACGCACGTGAAAATAGTTTGAGAGCATATACTTTTAAAAAGCCTGCATGGATACCCGTAAACTTTTCGTTCAATGCGGCATGTATTCATCATTATCCTGTTGATGAGCTTGACCGTATGATAAAACGCCATCCAAAACTTTTTCGGTCAATGCCTTCAGATTGGACTGTAAGAGATATTAAGCCGCCTTTATGGTCGCGGGCAGATAAACCTTACACTGACCCGTGGGGCTGCCGTTGGGAAACGAGTGAAGATGGAATTATGGGTATAACCACCGTACATCCACTTTCGGACTGGTCTGCTTTTGAAGGATTCAAACCTCCCGACCCGGAGGTTACTAATGGAGTATTTCCCCTTGACTGGAAAGAGATTGAAGAATCATGGAAAAAGCCGGAAAATAAAAACGTACTGAAAGGGGGGGGGTTGCCGCACGGATTTTTTCTGCTCCGTCTTGCCGACCTTCGCGGTTTTCAGAATCTGATGATAGACCTGTTTGACGAACCGCCTGAATTGCTGAAACTGATTGATATGGTTGAGAAATTTGACATATCCGTAGTCAGCCGCTTTGTAAACATGGGTGCGGAAATAGTTTTTTTCGGAGAGGACCTTGGAATGCAAACCAGTTCCCTTATTTCCCCGGCTCTTTTCCGCAAGTATGTAAAACCAGCGTATAAACGCCTTTTTTCCGAGGCATCGCGCAAGGGAGCGGTTGTATATCTTCACAGCGACGGATATCTTCTTGATATTGTTGAAGACCTTATAGAAACCGGGATAAACGTTCTTAATCCGCAGGATATTGTAAACGGGATTGACAATATTGCAAAACTGATGAAGGGACGGGTGGCAATTATGCTTGACATTGACCGGCAGAACATTACAAGGTTTGGTACGCCAGGCGATATAGACAGCCACATCCGCGAAGCAGTGGCAAAACTTGCTTCTCCCGAAGGCGGATTCGGTATGGGATACGGGTTTTATCCGGGCATCCCCCTTGAAAACGCCGAAGCGGTAATGGCAGCTATGGAAAAATATTCCGGTCTTGCTGATGTTTAACTACGTCTGAGATATCCGCAGACTTTGTGCGGTTGTTGGCAAAAAGGCCATCCGATTCCGTTTCCCCGTTCCGCTTTGTTTGTCCACCCAGAAATTTCTTGATTCGGCATTCAGCGACAATGCGTTTTTTTATTTGCGGCAGGTCGGCCTTCCGCGGCGGGTTGAAAAAAAATCTCCGAAAGGGTATAGTGAAAGGGACATGGAAAAAAAACTGGAATGCGTGAAGAAAAGGGACGGAAGAACCGTGCCCTTCGACAGGCGGAAGATAGCCGATGCCATTTTCAAGGCGGCGCAGAGCGTCGGCGGGCATGACAGGTACCTGGCTGACGACCTTGCCGAGGTGGTCGGGATGTATCTTGTAAGGGAATACAAAGGTGATACGCCGTCGGTTGAAGACATACAGGACGTCGTGGAGAGGATACTGATAAAAACGGGTCATGCAAGGACCGCAAAGGCATACATACTTTACAGGCAGAAACGTGCAAGGGCGAGAATGATAAGGGACGGCTACAGGCCGGAGGATTTGTCGGAAAGGGAACAGGAACGGGTCAAATCTTCGGTGGAGATAAACCTTCCGGTCAGGAGAAGCGACGATAACGTGAGCCTTTTTGACAAAAACAGGATTGTATCCGCTCTGGTCAGGGAAACCGGCATTCCCGGAAACATTGCCGAACTGATAGTTATTGAGGTGGAGGAGGAAATAATCGCCTCCAAGGTGAGCAGGCTGTCCTCTTCCTTGATAAGGGAACTTGTCAATGCAAAACTCATACAATACGGCTTTGAGGCGGAGCGCAGGCGGCACACAAGGCTGGGACTGCCTTTTTATGATGTTAAAACTCTTTTTGAGGGATTCAGCGGTATGCCGGACGAGCTGTCCGTTCAGTTCGGAAGGGCAATTAAAAGGGAATTTGCTTTGAATGCCGTTTTTCCTGACGGCATCGTTGAAAAGCACATGCGCGGGGAGATAACCTTGTGCAACATAGAGGGGATAGACAAATGTCTTTACATGCGCGTCCCCGTTGCCATGAAGTCCGCAGGACGGCTCGATGAAGAAGTAAAAAGATGTTGCGGCTTGTTTGAGCCGTTTGTGGAAGAAAGCATTGTGTTTCTCCTGCCGGAAGGAGAAGGCCGTTTACTGTCCGGCGCCGGAAAAATTGCCTGCGGAAGCAAAGTTTCCGCCGAGGTGTTTTTTTCCGGGGTAACGGAAGAGTTTATGAAAACAGCGGTTCGCGGCAACATGCCGGTATCTTTCAGGATTGAAAGCGCAGGAGAGATGGAACGGTTTTTCGTCATGACGGAAAAAGAAGGGAGTCCGGGCAGTATTTCCGTTGGTTCAGGGGAAACCGGCGGAAACGTCCTTGCGTTAAACCGCATTCTCCTGCACCCTGCTCTCATGGAAGTTTACGCCGAACAAACCGGAAAATCTCTCAATGATTATGCGGAGGGGTTCATTTCCTTGTTTGCCGAAACGATGAAAAGGCAGGATGCTTTTTTCTCCGGGACGTCTGCATGCAGGGAACTGCTGAAAACTACAGGGCAGGCGAAGCGGACAATCGAAGCGGTGATTCCCGACGGAGAACCCCTTTTTTCCGGAGAAGGTTTTCTCCGTGCAATGCTGGATGCGTCCTTAACCGTTGAGGTAAGGTTGCCGCCTTTGCCGGAAGCAAGAAAAAGACTGCTTGCGGCCCTCCGGCTGTTTGAGCCGGAGGTTTTCAGGAAACGGAGAGTCGCTGCAAGGATGGACAATGTTTAAAATAGCGCTGTTCGGATACTCCGGAGCGGGAAAAACAACCCTGTTCAGAATTCTTACCGGGAAAAAAGACGAGGGATACGACCCGTTTAAGCCGAATGCCGGCGTGGGAATATATAAAGATAAACATCTTGCCAGCATTGCAGAAATACATAAAGCCAGAAAGACGGTATATCCCGAATTTGAGTTTTACGACTTCAAAGGATTTCCTTCCGGCGAGGGGTTCCCCGGTGGTTTTTTCAGGAATCTTGCCGATATGGATGCGGTGGCGTGCGTTGTGAATAACTTTGCGGACGGAGCCAATCCCGCAGGAGAGGCGGATTCTCTTCTGATGGAACTGGTTTTTTACGATACCGAGAGGGTGCAGTCTGTCCTGCAGGCGCGGCAGGATAATGCCGAAAGCGTTTCTTCGCTTCAGGAAGAGTTTTTGAAACAGGGATTGAAACTTCTCGAACAGGAGCGGTTTCTCAACGAACTGCCCGGGGAAGCAAAGCAGTTTCTGCAGGGAATGGAACTGGCAACGGTAAAGCCGGCACTTGTCTGTTTTAACGGAAACAAGGTGCGGATTGACAGGGACCCGCCGCCGTCAGTCCGGCAGGATTTTTCTCAGCAGGGATTTGAAGAGGAGTTGTATAAACTGGCGATGCGGCAGTTGTCCCTGATAACTTTTTATACGGTAAAAGGGGACATTGCGCGGGGCTGGCTCGTTCCCGCGCATTATACGGCACGGCAGGCCGCGGGCAGTGTCCACAAAGATATGGAAAAGGGTTTTATTAAGGCGGCGGCGGTTAATTTTCAGGAATTTGCCGGCTTTGGCTCTTGGCAGGATGCAAAACATGCGGGAGCGCTGAAATTTCTCGGTCCCGATGCTCATTTAACGGATGGTGATATTGTTGAGTTTTACTTTACCCCGAACCCTTCCTGATATGCTTTCTTCGTGAGGGGTTTATGATTTTGTTTCTTTGCTTTACCCCTTCACCTTAATACTCTCCTCCGGGAAGAGAAGAAATATGTGTAATTATTCTATTTTATAAGGATGCCTGCGTACCCCACTACTTTTGAGCGTTCTCCTGATACCGCTCCGCTTGTAGTGTACCGTACAAGTTCCGCATGTTTCGCTCCGAGGAGTTTTGCCGCGACAATGGATACGATGACAGGTCCGAACCCGCACATGGTGATGTCCCTTTCATATATCCTTTGAGCCAGCAACTGTTCGTCCAGAGACACGATGGCTTCTATGGCGTAGGCGTCTTTTTCTTCCGCCTGTGCATTTTCTTCGTAGTGCGTCATGTCCGAACTGGCAACTATAAGCACGCTGTTTTCCCTCTTTTGCGAGCGCAGTACCTGCGCGATAGATTCCCCGATGTCAATCCACGCGGGGTCGTCAACGTATCCGGAAAGCACAATCGGCACAATCCGGACGTCTTTTCTTAAAAACTGCAGAAACGGCAGTTGCACCTCGATGGAATGTTCTTTGATATGCGCTACGGCGTCTTGGTGCAGGTACCGGCTTTCTTTTACGAGTGCCTGTGCGAGAGGTTTGTCTATTTCCGTTTCTCCCAGCGGCGTAAGCCATGAGTCGTGGCTTGCTACCGAGTACGGTTCCCCGTATCCCGTATGGTTGGGTCCCAGAAGAATAACGGTTTCCGGGATTTCCGTCCTGCTGAAAACCTCTCCTGCCGTCGCGCCCGAATAAGCGTATCCCGCATGCGGGCTTATTGCCGCTTTGAACGCGTCCACGCCGGCGTTGTTACCGATAAATTTTTCCAATACCCTTAGAATCTGCGTTTTTTCTGCAGGATAAAAATATCCTGCCACTGCCGGTTCTCTTGTTTGTTTCATGGCATCCTCCGGTCAAAGGAAGACGGAATCTTCCGTGTCATGGTAAAGGTTTTTTATTTTCCTGATTGCATCAACCTGGTGTGTGAAAGATTTTACCATCGCAGGGTCGAAGATGGTTCCCGCCTCCCGTTTCAGAAATGCAAAACTTTCATCGAATGCTATGGCGTCCTTGTAGACTCTTTTTGAAGACATCGCGTCAAAAATGTCCGCAATGGCCGCAATTCTCCCATACAGCGGTATGCTGTTGCCTTTAAGATGAAAAGGATAGCCGGAACCGTCGTATTTTTCGTGGTGGTAGAGCGCTATTATCTCCGAGACTTTCAGGATGAGGGAACTTGAGCCTTCAAGCATTTTTGCCCCTATTACCGGATGCTGTTCCACCACCTTTCTTTCGTCAGGCGTGAGTTTGCCGGGTTTGAGAAGGATGCTGTCGGGAATGGCTATTTTGCCTATGTCGTGGAGCGGCATGGCGCTTTTTATCAGTTCCACTTCGCTGTTGCTAAGCCCGAGGTCTTTTGCTATGAGTCCGGAATATTCGCTGACCCTGTGGATGTGCATGCCCGTTTCCCTGTCTCTATATTCAATGGCAACGGAAAGGCGGAATATGCTTTCCATCTGGGTGTCTTTCAGCGCAAGGTTGAGCCGCGCGTTTTGTATGGCTATCATTGACTGAAGGGAAAGGGATTCCATAATCGGCAGGTCTTCGCGGGAGAAAAAAGAATTTTTTGAAAACGGCGCAGGACGCTTGTTGATGAAAAGCCCTAGTACGGTGAACGTCGCATGGGTTATTACCGGCAGAAGCACCAGGTTTTTGATGCCCGGACCCCATTCGTTTTTTTGCGGAAGTCCGTTGATTACTAACGGCTGGCGCTTTTTGAAAGCTTCGGTTGCCGCTTTCTTCAGGTCGATGCTTTCAATTAATTGTCCGTGCCTGGCGATGACCCGGTATTTTTCAGGGGTGGACAGCATTATGAATGTGCCGGCTTCGATGCCCATTGATGCGGTAAGGGTTTTCAGCGTAATGTCCGGAGTCTTTTTTATCAGTTCTGTTCCCTCGAATCCCGAAAAGGCGATTTCATCCGTAATGCCGGGCAGGTCGGCGGGGTTGAGTATGCCTGTAATTTCTTTTTCAACGTCCTGCAAAACCTGCAAAGCGCTTTCTTTTTGCAGAAGTTTTTTCACGGTGCTTGCAAGAGACGAGAAAAGCGAAGCGAAATAAAAGAAGAAAGACAGTACGAGAAAAGGTATGACGTCGAGAAACAGGCCGGATTGGCGCATTGAGAAAAGAGAAAAAACAACCAATGACCCCGAGAATACTGCAAAAAACGCCGTATTGAAAACCATTCCGGAGGAGAATACTATAAAGCCGAGGATAATGCCGGATAAAATGAGAAAAAACGAAATTGTGGACGGCGCCAGCCGGTAAATATATTTGTCGGTCAGCGCGTTATGCAGGATGCTGGCTTGAAGAAGAACTCCGAACTGTGTTCCCCACGGGGTGGGAATAAGGTCGGCGTTTTTTGCTCCCAGAATGGTCTGTCCGACCATAACAGCCTTGTTTTTGAATTTCCCTGCCGGATAATTGCCGGTTATGACATCTTCAAAAGGAATGAAATAGGTTTCCATCGACTCCGGAGGCAGAAGTTTTATGTACAGACTGCCGTCTTTTCCGACCGGCACCGTCCCTGCTCTGAACGTAAAGCCCGGATGTTCAATTCGTATTTTGTTCTGCCTTATGTGGATGCGGGACATTTCAAGAGATATCTGGGGATAGACGCTGTCTTGTGATTTGAGCAGGGCGGGCGCTTTCCTGACAACCTGGTCGCGGTCGGGCAGTGTATTGATGTGCCCGAGAGAAGCGGCGGCCTGATGAAACTCTTCCGCACTGCCTCTTACCGCAGGCGTGAGATAATAAATCCCATCGGTTTTCTCAAGCCGGGCAGGCGAGAAAACCGGTAGGACGACCTCGGTCCCTTCTTTAATCGCTTCGATGAATTCTCCGTCGGTTTTTGCATCGGTTATCTGCGGGAAAAAAATGTCAAATCCTATGACGGATACTCCTTCGGACTGCAGTATGCGCAGGAGGCGGGTATAAAATTTTCTGGAAAAGGGTTCTCCGGTTTTACGTTCAAAGTTTTCCGTTACGCCGACAATTACAAGCGGCGCGGGAGCATCATAATGGAAGCCGCCGGTTCCATGGACGGAACGGAAGGAGTTTTGCAGGCGCCAGTCGTAGAATGTCAACTCGGCTTTTTCGAAAGATTTATTCGAAAACAGAAATAAGACCAGCAGTGACACTGCAATTGCGGCAAGCAATTTTACCGTGAAGTGTAATTTCATTCATTCCAAAGTGGAAGCAAGGATATTGTTATCAATACGGCCACCACCATCCAAAACCTCTATATGGTTTTGGTTTTCTCGGTATCCGCTTCCAGCGAGGGAAAAACGGCTCTGTGGACGCAGCAGTAGCATCAGTATCTTCAATCGTCGTTACCGTAGCGATTAGATCTTTACCTTCCGGCACGTCTATAGGTGTTACGTCCTTGCTCCTATCCTCGACGTATACACTGCCTCCCGTAACATCCACTTTGGTCGAGTGCTTTTTGTCAAGGGAGTCAAATATGTTTGCAACTGTGAATCGCGTGCCTTCCACTCCGGCGATGACTGCGGGCGTAATAACCTCAAACTTGGATTCTCCGTCATGTGTAACCTGTATTTTTCCCGCTTCTCCTGTCGGAGTGTATATGATACTGTATGTCTTATCCGTATTATCCACGAAGGAAGCGGCCAGCCCCGCAGACCCTTCCAGAATCTCTGCTTTTGTCCCGTCGGCAAATGTCAATGCTCCTCCTGTGTATACTTCTCCGAATTCCGCAGGCGCTCCGCCCCAAAACACATTCCTGTTTTTTCCTATGTCAACCGCGTAAGAAAGGTAAGCGGCGACTGTCTTGTTTTTTCTGTGGTGCCTCGGGCAGACAAGAAATACGTTGTTGCTCTTTTCCGACGCGATAAACCTGCCTATGTAGAACTTATCGTAACTGTTTTCATCTTCCGACTTGTCCGCAGGGCACTTGAGCATTTTGCTGTTTTGAATGTATCCCTTAGCGAGCAAATCCTGAAGATTTTGCGGGGTGGTTCTGTGGTCCGCCTGGAAGTTTTCGACCGCCTGGGCGATGTTTTTCATGTTATTCACGCAACCGATTGTCCGCGCAAATTCTTTAGAATTGACGGCAAGTCCGATAAACAGCGTCAGCAGTGTGATGGCTATGAAGCAGAATATGACAACCTCTATCAAACTGAATCCTTTTTTCCCGTTCATTCTGTCCTCCTGTGCCCCGCATGTCCCGTTTTTCTTCAGTAATGGGGGCTTATTGTTTATCTTTTTTCCCTTTCCTGCGCAAGGGACAGATAAACAATTTTGTTTTCAAGGTCTTTCAATGCAAGGTTCAAACTCATGTCTTTTACTTCCACGCTTTTCCATCTTTCTATAACCCGCAGAGCGCTTTCTCCTATTTCGTTATGCTGGGCGGAAAGTTTTTCTATCTCTTCAAGCATGGGTTTGAGAGCGTCGCCTTTCCGCAACGTAAAGGCCGGTTTTTTGCCTTCCTGCAGGTCTTTCAATATGTTTTTTATCCTGTAAGCCGGACCCGCCACCCTGTGGGAAAGAAGCATCATGCCCAGCATGGCGAGTACCGCCAGCAAAAATATAAGAAGGAAGTTTACGGAGATGAACTTGCGCAAAGAAGCGGCGTATATCAGCTGTATATCTCCGCTTTTCAGCACCTTTTCGGATACGTCCGACCAGATGGTGTAAAAAGTGGTAATGCTGACAATGGCGCATGCCACGGCAAGAGAGACAATGACATATACAACAAGCCGCAACTGGATTTCCCTGTCAATCCACAATTTCAACCGTCCTGCCAGTTTCATGCTGTTATTATACTACCTCCTTTCAATCTTGTCAATAGGCATGCGAATTCGAGACGCCGGATTGGTTGGGGAGAAGGGGGAAAGTGTGGTAATATGGACAGGTGGAAAAAACGGTCAAAGATGAAGAGATAAAAACCTTTTTTTATCGCAGCAGGGGTCCCGGCGGACAGAGGAAAAACCGGAAAGAGACGGCGGTTAAGATAGTGCATATCCCCACCGGGGTAACCGTGAGAGCCACAGAACACAGGACACAGTCCCGAAACAGGCAGCTGGCTCTGGAGCGTATGGATGAAAAACTTGCCTCTTTGAGGCGGGTTAAGAAAAAAAGAATCCCCACGAAAAAGCCCCGCAGTGCGAAGAATGCTGTCATAAGGGAGAAGAAGATACGCGGGGCAAAGAAACAGGCAAGACGAAAAATCAAGGATGACTATGAGAACTGAAGTGGTAACCCTCAAGCAGTTCCTCGCGGGAGTGAAGGACGTCCTGGAGGTTTCTTTCTCCGCTCATTACAGGGTAACGGCGGAGATTAGCCGGTTGAATTTGCACCAGTCTTCAGGCC
>CAYPTS010000030.1:0-3996 GCA_964413825.1 uncultured bacterium | reverse complement strand
CTATGACGTTCTTGTCATCATAAGGGGCGGCGGCGACCAGGTTGACCTGCACTGTTTTGACAACTATAACATCGGCAGGGCAATTGCCCTGTTTCCCGTACCTGTCCTGACAGGCATAGGGCATAAACGCGATGAGACCGTGACTGAAGTTGTGGCGCATAAAGGACTTATAAGCCCCACTGCCGTAGGGGAGTTTATCGTGGGCAGGATGCGGGAATTCGAGGAGCGGCTTGACCGGTCAGGCGAACGGCTTGTCTATGTCGTCGACGACATACTTGCCGAACGGGCAAGCGCTTTAAGGGAAGCAGGAAGGCGTATCGCTCTCGTTGTCAAGTTCTTCCTTCAGCGGACAGGGCAGGGTTTCAGCGGGATTGTCTCGGATTTCAAGAACAACGCCGCAAAGAACATAGCAGGAAAGGAATTCTTTCTTCGACAAATCCCCGTAAATCTCTCTTCGGCGGTGCAGGCATGCCTGAAAGGACATTTAAACGCATTGGACAGACAGCAGGACAGGACGGAGATGATGAATCCCTTGCAGGTGTTGAAACGGGGCTACAGCATTACATTTCATAACGGCAAGGTTGTAAAGAATGCCGGGGACATACACAGCGGGGACCGGCTGACCACCCGTCTTCATAAGGGAACGGTGGACAGCACCGCAGACAAATAACGGGGAGGCGGTAATGGCTGAAAGCAAACTTACTTATACGCAGGCGGTGAACGAACTTGAGGCAATAGTAAAAGACATTGAAAACGAAGACGTTGAGGTTGACCACCTTCTTGAAAAGGTCAAGCGGGCGTCCGTTTTAATAAAATACTGCAAGGACAAACTACGGGATACCGAGGGAGAAGTCAAAAAAGTTCTTACCTCCATAGAAAAGGAAAACAAGAAGATGGAGGAACAGGAATAGTGGATGAAAAACCTTCTGGAGTATCTGAAAAAATCCAGGGTGTTTTTGGAAACAAGCGAACTTACGGGCAGAGGAGAAAAATGCCTTGTCAGCGGAGGAGACGCCCCGTTCTTTTCTTATCTGATTGCAGGCCTGTTTGAACGCCTCAAAAAGAACCTGTTGGTTGTTCTGCCCGAAGAACAGGCCGCGGAAATCTTTGCCCGGGATGTTGCGGTCTTTGCCGGCGGGGACTGTGTGCAATTTCTTCCCGCCCCTGAACTTTTTGCAGGGGAGACCGAAAACCTGTCTGCCGTCATGTTTGAACGGGTATCGGTACTTACCCGAATTGCCGCGGCAAAAAAGCCGCTCATTCTTGTTTCCCAGCCCGCAGGCCTCCTGATAAAAAAGATATCCTCTCTCAGGGAATTTGCAGACGCCGCAGTATGCGTCGGAACCGGCGGCATTCTCCGGAGGGATGCGTTTCTTGAACGCCTTCTGGGTTACGGATATGACGAGGCGGATGTCGTAGAACAGCCCGGAGAGTTTGCCAGACGGGGGGGCATAGTGGATGTCTTCCCGCCCGACGCCGAGTTTCCCGTAAGGGTCGAGTTTCTGGGCAACAGGATAAACTCTGTAAGAAAATTCCAGCCTGCGGGACAGCTCTCGTTCGAGAAGATAAAGGGGTTTACACTGCTTTCCCTTAACGAGAAGTTTGTAGGCGGCACGGCGGATAGTGACGCGGCGGAGGAGCTTAATCCCGCCTGCACGTTTTTTGTGGAACCTGAACGGTTTTACTCTTCGCCGCTGTTTGCTGAACTGAAAAACAGGCGCCTGCTTGACGAAAAATGCCTGAACGCCGCTCTTGAGTCTGCATCCATACTGCAAAAAAACATAACGACCTTTTCTCCTGCCTCTGTATCCTTCTCCCCTGGGGGAGAAGGGCAGGATGAGGGGGAGATGGAGCGCAGCAATGTATCCCGCAAACATTTCCATTTCAACGTTTTCCCCGCCTCCGAGCGTTTTAGGGTCGAGCAAACCGTTGTCTGGAACCCGTATCCGGAGGAGAGTATCGCGGTATATTCGGATAACACGGCGCAGGAGACGCGCCTCAAGGAAATCCTTCTCAAAAACAAGGTCGGTATTGCAGATGTATCTTTCAGGACAGGAGCGCTTTCCGCAGGATTTTCCTTTCCTGAAGCGAACCTTACGGTTGTCAGCAACGACGAGTTGTTCTCAAGGTACAGGGTAAGGCGTCCTTCCCTGAAATACCGGCAGGAAAGCGTCCCCTTGAGCAGTTACTCAGAGATAAGGGAAGGCGATTACGTTGTTCATTACAACGAAGGCATCGGCAGGTTTGCGGGCATGGAGAAACTGGCCGCGGGAGGCAGTGACAAAGAAGAGGAATTCGCGGTTATCGAATACGAGGGCGGGGATAAACTGTACGTTCCGCTGGGAGAGGTCGCTCTGGTGCATAAATACGCGGGGGAAGGCATCCCCAGGCTTTCCATTCTCGGCGGGAAGACATGGCTGAAGGTAAGGGACAGGGTAAAAAACGCCATAAGGGATATGGCGTCCGACCTTTACCATCTTTATCTTGAAAGAAAAAAAGAAAAAGGTACGGGTTTCCCGCAGGATGACGAATTCCAGCGCGAGTTTGAGGAAAGCTTCATATACAGGGAGACCGATGACCAGTTGAAGGTTACCGAAGAAGTGAAAGCGGACATGGTTTCCGACGGCATCATGGACCGGCTCATATGCGGGGATTCCGGCTACGGGAAGACCGAGGTTGCGTTAAGGGCGGCGTGCAAGGCGGTAGTAGGAGGAAAACAGGCTGTGGTGCTTGTTCCCACGACAGTCCTTGCACTCCAGCATTTTCTTACGTTTAAGGAAAGGTTTGCGGACTTCCCTGTCAGGGTGGAGATGCTGTCGCGTCTTGTGCCCCGGGCGCGTCAGGCGGAGATACTCAAAGACCTGCGGGAAGGAAAGGTTGACATTGCCATAGGCACGCACCGCCTGATTCAGGACGACGTGAAGTTTAAAAACCCCGGATTGTTGATAGTCGACGAGGAGCAAAGGTTCGGGGTTGCCCACAAGGAGAAACTAAAAAAGAGGTTCAGCAGAATAGACGCTCTGACGCTTACAGCCACGCCGATACCAAGGACCCTGTACATGGCGATGTCCGGCCTGCGGGACATAAGCGTAATAGAAACCCCGCCCCGGGGACGGATGTCCGTGGTGACCTATGCGGGCAGGTACAGCGACCAGCTGGTCAGGGAGGCGGTCCTGCGGGAACTTGAACGGAAAGGGCAGGTTTTCTACCTGCATAATTTCATCTATGATATCGACCGTGTAAGGGCGCGCCTGCAGGAAATGCTGCCTTTTGCGAAGATAGAGGCGGCGCACGGCAGGATGGAGCCGGAAAAACTTGCCGCTATAATGAAAAGGTTTGCGGACGGGGAGACGGATGTTCTCGTAGCCACTACCATAGTTGAAAACGGGATAGACGTCCCCAGGGCGAATACCCTCATAGTGGACAACGCTCACAGGTTCGGGCTTGCCGACCTGTATCAGTTAAGGGGCAGGGTGGGCAGGTATAAATGGAGGGCGTATGCCTATTTCCTCATACCCGACCACGTCTACCTTACGGAAACGGCAAAGGAGCGGCTGGCTTCTTTGCAGGAACTGAACAAGCCGGGCAGCGGATACCGTGTTGCGCTGAAAGACCTTGAGATACGGGGTGCCGGAAACGTCCTGGGCAGGCAGCAGCACGGATTTATAGAACAGGTCGGGTTCAACCTATATGTTCAGTTCTGGAAGGAGGTGGTGGGAGAATTGAAAGGCGGCAAGCCGGAGGTTGTGAGCCGCCCGTCCGTGAATGCAGAGATTCCGCCGGACTATATAGAGAACCCGTCCCTGCGTCTTTACGTCTACAAGAAACTGGCCGCAGTCAAAACAAGAAAGGAAGCGGAACTTCTCCTTGAAGAACTTGAAGACCGCTTCGGACCCGTTCCTGCTTTCCTCGTCTCAAAATTGAAAAAGGGCGGGGTTGCTGATATACTGTAACGATGGAAAAAACACAGAAGAAGATGAAGGTGTCGCCGTCGCT
>CAYPTS010000029.1:3938-21357 GCA_964413825.1 uncultured bacterium | reverse complement strand
GCAGAAAAATCCCTGATATCCTGCACGAACATATCGTATCTCAAGCGCCATGCAAAGAAATTTCCGCAGGATGAAATGGCTGCATCGGTCATCTGCACTATGCTTTTTATAATTAGTTCTTCTTTGCCTCCTCCTGATATTCTGTATACGTGATACTTGCTGTCCTCTTTTTTTAGAAAAAATATGCAGCCGGAATTAAATACAGGAGAATTGTTGTTTCCTGTATCTGTAAGTTTCGTCACTTTTTCAGTTTCAATATCCAGTATCCATATATCTTCCTCGGAGGCAAAAACAATTTTATCGGCGCTATCCTTCCACGAGATACTTTTTATCTCTGCAAATTCCATGGGAATGCTTTTTATGAATCGTCCATCTGTCCCCACGATACAGAAGAATAATTTGTTATTCAGTTTTCGCAGAAAGCCGAGTTTATTGCCGTCCGGCAAGAATATGGGGGAAGAGTCTTCTCCAATACCGATTGTAATCTGCATTAAACCCGTTGATGGCGGATAAAGAAAAGGGACATATTCCGGAGGAGATATTTTTTTTCTAACCCTTTCAGAAAGCAGGAGCAGGTTCATGCGGAATACAGAGTTTGGCGAAAGTGTTTTCATCCCTTGCCTGCATATCATTAAAGATTCCTCAAAATTGCAGTCGTTATACAACTTTAATGCTTTCCTATAATATCCGGAAGGCGAAAGTTTCTTTGTCGTATCAGAAACGGTTTCTTCCGTCTGTTTGAGGAGTTCATGTTCAGAGGATGATGCGGGTGTTTTTTCAACTGCTTTTTGCGGGAGAATGTCTGATTTATTATTGTTAACCTTCATATTTGTGGGAACAGCCGGCAGGTCAAACGTGATATAAAACACCATGAAGAAACCTGTTAAAACAGCCGATATTATTTTCCCATTCATTGTTTTAAGGCGTCCTGTTGCGTGAGCAACTGCTGAAAAGACGCCTCGCTGTACCATGCCACATTTCCGCCGAGGAAAAGCACGTGCCTTCCTTTTTCTTCATGATTGTCGGAAGATGTTTCATAGAGGATAATAATTCTGTGAGCGTTTTTGGCGTTTCGTGACAAGCCTTTTACATAGGTGTAGCTGATAGGTGTATCACTGACTATTTTTTTTGGCTCCTCTATTGTGTTATCCCCTGGACATTTGAATGTGCTTCCCGTGGGAAGATAGCGGGGAAATAACTCGCGTACATCATCCGGCATTTTATCCTTATTATCCGAGGCATACATATGCAGTGCCAGACCTAACTGTTTAAGGTTGCTCATACAGATTGCACGGCTGTTCTGTGTTTCCGCACGTTCCTTTGAATAAGCAAACTGAAGTTCCATAGTTTTTTCCACGTCTATCATCCACTTTCTACCCTCTCTACGCAGAGGCAGCCAGACGTCTGTCTGCCTGTGCAGGGGGAGAATTTGAGACATAGGCAATTTATGCGCGCCTTTTGTAATCTCCACTTTTGCCTCGGAATTAGAAGTCATTTCTATCCTGCCTGTTTCTATTTTTACGTCAGGCGGTGAAAATTTTTCTCCTGTCTGTTCTCTTGCAAGTATTTTGGCATTCATGTACATAGCAAGCATATTCTTGTAAATGCTTCCCATCAGCGTCGGCTCAAAATAAAAACAATCCATCGTCAGGTTCATATCCGTCTTTTCTATAGATTTGACTAAAGTGCCCATGCATTTTTCAGGCGTGTTAAAACCTTCAAGATATTTGTTGTACGAAGCAATCATTTTCTCGCCTGCTCGTATCATCGTCTCTCTGGACTGCAGACCCTCTTTTGCCAGTATCCCGACAATGTGGGTATCCAGAGTGAAGAAAACTCCTGAAATCCCATTTTCTTTATGTCCGGAAATTACCATGTTATTCTCTTCCGCGATGGCACTTTCCTTTTTTGTAATCTTTTCTTTCATCCCTGAGGAAAAATTCTCCATGTCTTTTGCCGCTGTCTTGAAGGAGTGGTATTGATACACAAGAATCTCTTCTCCTCCGGAATACCTGAAATTTTTCACGAAAGCAGCGTTGGGAAAGAGCAAAGAAGAATCCGCATTCATCCGGAGCGGGATTTCAAAAGGCAGAGATTGGATGTTATCTGCCATAACAGATGCAGCGACGGCTGACATTGAATTCAAATTTGGACCGGCAATTCCCGCAAATGCAGCGAAAAACAGAGCACACATACATGTTCGCAACCCATATATTATTTTTTCCATATTTCCCCCTATTGAACACAAAAAGACATCTTTATTTTACTGCATTTTTTGTATTTATAAAAGAAAAATCACGATGTGCCAATCACAATAAACCCGGTATAAGGAAGAAAATCAAAAAGGAAGTTGAAAAATGCGTTTGTATTCGTAGTATTGCCAAAACCGCAGAAAAACCGTATCATTAATACATGAGTCCCACAGTTTTCAAAGAGGAGAACTATAGATTCTACTTTTTTTCAAAAGAAGAACGGAGAATTCACGTTCATGTAATTTCTCCCGACGGTGAAGCAAAGTTCTGGATGGAGCCTATTATTGCTCTGGCGGATTATTCCGGTTTTTCGGAAAAACAGTTAAATTTTTTGCAGAAAACAATCGCGAGACGGAAAAATGAAATCGTTAAAAAATGGAAAGCGCATATCAAATGTTGAAATAAGCAATATCTCCGAACATGGATTCTGGATATTGCTGGAAGAGAAAGAATACTTTCTTCCATTCGAGAAGTATCCATGGTTTAGGAATGCTACAATACCCTCTATTATGAACGTGGAACTTTTTCACGGACATCATCTGTATTGGCCTGACTTAGACGTTGACTTATCCACAGAAATTCTGGATAATCCCGAAAGATATCCTTTGATATACAAGGATTGATTCAGATATCCGGAATTCCTCCGGCTCCACTTTGTTACTCCATAAAAAGGAAGACTCTTCTCAAGTATTAAAAGCAAATTTTTGATTAAATGGAGATAAACGTGGTATAATTGGGGATTAAAATTCAAAAATCAATGGGCCATTATAAAAAGGGATTCGGAACTCGGGATTGAAGGTTCCCCGTAAAGAAAAAACGGGGCACGCGGGGTAAAGGGGAAAAAGGACAAATGCTGATTGTGCAGAAGTACGGAGGCAGTTCGCTGGCAACGATAGAAAAAATAAAAGGCATCGCGGAGAAAATCGTTGCGGAGAAAAGGGCGGGAAATAAGATTATCGTGGTCGTTTCGGCAATGGGGAAAACCACGGATAATCTTATACGCCTTGCCTGCGAGATTATGCCGTGCCCTCCGGAAAAAGAGATGGATATCCTACTTTCGACGGGAGAGATGGTATCGGTTGCCCTTCTCTGCATGGCCATCGAGAACTGCGGCGAAGAGGCCGAAGGTTTTCCCGGATATTTCGCAGGGATAAAAACCGACAGTTTCCACACCAAGGCGCGCATACAGATGATTGAACCGTCAAGAATTCTCAAAGAACTGGAAAAGGAAAGCATCATAGTTATCGCTGGATTCCAGGGCTTGAGCCCGGACAGTTCCATAACCACGCTGGGACGGGGCGGCTCAGACCTCACGGCGATAGCCATAGCGGCGACGGTTAAAGCGGACAAATGCGACATCTATACGGACGTCGACGGGGTCTTCACCACCGACCCCCACATAGTGCCGGAGGCAAAACCCATACCGGAGATTTCTTACGACGAGATGCTTGAGATGGCATCCACCGGCGCCAAGGTAATGCTCTCCAGAGCGGTTGAATTTGCAAAACGGTACAACGTCCCGTTTTCGGTTAAGTCCACCTTCGGGAAAGGAGAAGGAACGATGGTAAAAGAACTGTCATTGAAGGAAGGTGCCGACGTGTCGGCAGTAGCGCTTGACGAAAAACAGGCAAAGATAACCATATTCAGAGTTCCCGATAAACCCGGTATTTCTTCAACCATCTTTACCGCACTCGGCAAAGAGAACATCAACGTGGACGTCATAGTCCAGAACGTAAGCAAGGAGAATTTTGCGGATATCTCTTTCACGGTGAACACAGCCGAAGCGGAGAAGACTCTGAAAATATCTGAGGCAATGGGCAGAAAACTCGAAGCTGAAAACGTGTTATGCGACAGGGACATCGCAAAGATTTCAATCATAGGCATCGGGATGATGAACCACCCGGGCGTAGCCGGACGGATGTTCCATGCGCTTGCGGAAGCGGGAATAAACATCGAGATGATAAGCACGTCCGAGATAAAAATCTCCTGCGTCATCAAGAAATCCGACGGGCAGAAAGCGCTTAAATCTGTGCACAAAGAATTTATTGAATCTTGATTTTGTACCAGGGGAGTGTAGTTTGCTTCAATTCACCGAGGTAATCCTGCATGTCGATACCTTCTTCCCTGAAACTCTCCTCCCATAAGGAAAAATTGAATGTTTCGTCCCAATTTTCCATTTTTCCGCCCTTCTTCCAGACCCTGTATATGGCGCCCGCAATCTTCTCATCCCCCCGGCCGAGAAAGGTTTCCGCACAACTCATAGCATACTTGTGGAACGTAAGCTTTATGCGGTTGCTCCTGCGTACGTTTTCTACGATAATCTGCTTTTTGTGAAGGTATTCTTCTTCTGTTATAAACCTGCGCCTTTCAAAAACAGTATGCGGCTTGGGAATGAACGTGTTGAAAGCGGCCTTTATGGACATGATGCCGGAAAGCTTGTTAATCATCGCGGCAAGGGCAAAGATATCCTCGTCGGTTTCTCCGGGCAGGCCGAGCATGAAATACAGTTTTATCTGTCTCCAGCCGCCGGAACACGCCTTTCGCACAAGTTCCTCAAGGTCTTGGTCCTTTATTTTCTTGCCTATACTAAAACGCAGGTTTTCCGAGGTTTCCGGAGCAAAGGTCAGCCCGGTCTTTTTAATTTCCTTAATCTTTGTCGCAACCTCGAAAGAAAAGGTGTCTATCCTCACGGAAGGGAAAGAGAGCGTTACGTTCCTGCCGGAAAACTCTTTCAGGAGGTCTTCCACTATAGTCTTTATCGCCGGATGGTCGCCGGAAGAGAAAGAAAGGAGGGAAAATTCCTCGTAACCTGTGTTCTCATAGGATTGCACGGCAATATCTTTGACCCTCGCCGCGCTCCTCGTTCTCACCGGCCTCCAGCAACTCCCCGCCTGGCAAAAGAAACATCCCTGTCCGCAGCCTCTCATTATTTCAAGGGACACACGGTCGTGCACTATCTCTGTCAGAGGTACAAGCCAGTTTGCCGGGAAATAAGCGTTGTCAAGGTTTTTTACCGTCCGCTTTTTCACCTGGCGGCAAGGCAACGACGGAACGTAAACCCCTTCTATGCCGGTAAGGGATGAAAGGATTTCCAACCTGCTCCTGCCTTTCATGCCGGCGAGCGCATCCGTTATCTCAAGCATTACTTCCTCGCCCTCGCCTATGACAAAACAGTCAATAAAAGGGGACAGCGGTGCAAAATTGAAAACGCAGTTTCCGCCGGCAATTACAACAGGGTCGCCATCTTTCCTCTCCGAAGAAAATACAGGCATACCGGCAAGGTCAAGGACATTCAACACGTTGGTATAATTAAGTTCCGACGAGATGCTGAAACCGAGAATGTCGAAGTCCCTTACGGGACGTTTGGATTCAAGAGTGAAAAGAGGCAGGTTGTTTTTCCGGAGAAGGTTTTCCATGTCGCCGGCCGGACAGAATACCCTCTCGCACAGAACGTTTTCCTTTTCGTTCAGCAGTCCGTAAAGGATTCTCACACCCAGCGAAGACATCCCGAGTTCATAGAGGTCAGGATAACACAGCGCGACCCTTACCCCGGCATCCCTGAAGGATTTGCGGCAGACGTTTATTTCCCTGCCAGCGTAGCGCGACGGTACCTGCACCTGCGGCAGGAGATTCATTATCTTCTCTTCCATGGTTTAGTAGAAAGGAAAGGTTTCAGTGCTCGAAACAGGCTTCGCCTTTGGCTTCAGCACACTCGCTCTTCAACTCTTTCCTTTCTGCTGTCACAATTGTATCCGGATTGATTCATTCTCGCTTTATCAAAACATGAGGGAATTTTCTTTTATATTTACAAGGAGAACGACGAAAATAAGGGAAACTATGAGGGAAGAACCGCCGTAACTTATGAACGGCAGGGGGATGCCGACTACGGGGAAAAGTCCCATCGTCATACTGATATTTATCACCGTTTGCGAAATTAAAACCGTGAGAAAACCTGTGCCCATAAGTTTCGCAAACCTGTCCCGGGTTGAAGAAATCGTTTCCACAATTACCCTGAAAAACATGTAATAGATTGCCAACAGAAGTACAACCCCGAAAAAGCCGAGTTCCTCTGCAAGTACGCAAAAGATAAAATCCGTGTGGTATTCCGGCAGGAAGGCAAGTTTTGTCTGCGTCCCCCTCAAAAACCCCCTGCCCCAGAAACCGCCGGAACCTATCGTTATTATAGACTGTATGAGGTTGTAGCCCTTGCCGAGAGGGTCTCTCATGGGATTCAGAAAAGTCAGTATGCGTTCCCGCTGGTACGGTTTCATCACAAGCCACAGGACGGGACTTAACAGGATGCCTGCGATAAAAAGAGAGATAAACTGCCCCTTGCTTCCGCCTGCCTGGTACAGTATCGCAAAAAAGATAATAATGAAAATGAAAGCTGTCCCGAGGTCAGGCTGTTTAAGAATAAAAAGAAAAGGAACGCCTATTATCATAAGGCTGAACAGAAAAACGGGCGCGCGCCGGACGTCCTTTTCGGCGAGGTAGGCGGAAAGCGCTATGACAGTTATGAGTTTTGCAAATTCCGAGGGCTGGAAATTAAACCAGCCCAGCCTTATCCACCTCGATGCGCCGCTGCCCCTGCCGGAAAAAAGCACCAGGAACAGAAAGAAAAGCATGACTGCGTAGAAAACGGGCGCAAATTTCTGGATGTCCCTGTAATCGGTTTTTTTGACGAACACCGCTATGACAGTTCCCAAAACCAGCCACAGGCACTGCTTGAGAAAAAGCGCCTCCCGCATGAACACGCCTTTTGAAGCGGTAAAAAGAAGCAAAAGCCCCATGAATATCAGCAGGTACGTCCAGCCGAACAGGCTCTTCTCTTCGAAAAGCTTCTTCACATATCTAAACATTTTATATCTATTCCTTATTCTATTTCCTCCTCACCCGAACCCTCTTCCTCCTGAGGAGAAGAGATTTGCGGGGAGTCGGCATCCGGAACTTCCTCGTTTTTTTTCTCGGGCACCATGACCCTTTTCAAAATCCTTCCGGCAATCCCTGCAGATTCCGAACTCGATGCGCTGTCAAGAAAAACAACCATGGCTATCTGCGGGGTATCCGCGGGAGCGTAGCACACGAAAAATCCGTGAGTACCCATTTCCATTTCCCTGTGCGCCCGCTGTACGGTTCCCGTCTTGCCGGCAACCTCTATCCCATCCACTCTCGCCCTGCCTCCGGTCCCGAACAGCACCACGTTTTTAAGCCCTCTTTTCATTATATCCATGTTTTCCGCGCTGATATACACCGTTTTTTTTATGGCGGGGGCAAATTCCTTTATCGTTCCGCCGTCCGGCGAAATGATTTCCTTCACCAGATACGGCTTCCATACGTTGCCTCCGTTGGCGACGGTGGAAATAAGAGACAGGAGTTGAAGCGGCGTTGCAAGTATGGGACCCTGACCTATCGAAAGGTTAAGGGCGTCTATCTCGCGCCGATGGGGCAGGTAGCCGTCCTTTTCCCCGGGCAGGTCAATGCCCGTGGCGCGTCCGAGGTCGAACATGGCGGCGAATTCCAGCATTCTCGCCACGCCGGTTCTCAATCCGATTGTCCCGAAGAACACGTTGCAGGAATACGGAAACGCAAGGTTTATATCCACCCATCCGTGTCCTTCTTCTTTCCAGCAGTGAAAAACCCTGTCCCCGACCTCAATCTGACCGGTGCATTCGATACGGTCATACTCCTGTATCGTCCCGCTTTCAAGAGAAGACAGTTCAGTAATGATTTTGAAGACCGACCCGAGAGAATACGTGCCCTGTATCGCCCGGTTGAGAAAAGGATGTCCCGACCTGTTGAAATAACTCTGCAGGTCGTTTACGTCGAAACCAGGTTTGCTTACAAGCGCAAGTATTTGTCCGTTCCGCGGGTCCATTGCCACAACACATCCTCTTCTGTCGCCCATTTCTTCATTCGCTATTTCCTGTATCAACTGGTCAACGGTCAAAACAAGGTCGTTACCGGGCACCGACGTTCTTCTGCCCAGAACCTTCCTCTGGTGCCCAAGGGCATCAACCTCAATCTGAAGCCCCCCTGACCTGCCTCTTAGATACTCGTCGTAAGTCATCTCCAAACCGTACTGCCCGATAGAATCGCCGGATTTATAGCCCTTATCCCTTAGAAACGCCAACTGCCGTTCCGTTATCTCTCCGGTATATCCCGCGAGATGGCAGGTATTTCTTCCAAGGACGTGCTCGCGTACCAGCCCTTCCTGGATAAATACCCCGGGAAGCTTCAAAGCATTCTCTTCTATGAGCGCAACCTCCTGCCTGTTTAGTTTCCTTTTTAGAAACACCCTGTCAAAAGGATTGGCATACCTTGTCTTGAATTTGCGCAGGATATCGGACTTGTCAATGAAGATTATCTTAGACAGGATTGCGGCCTGCTTGTCCGGAGACTCGATATCATAGGGGACGAAAACCAGGTGCAGCGACGGGGAATCCTTCACCAGAACCCTTTTGTTCCTGTCGTATATGGTACCTCTCGGAATCCCTGTATCCACGGTACGTATACAGTTTCTGTTTGACAGATTCCGGTAATGCGGATACCTTACAACCTGCAGGTAAAAAGCCCTGAGTATGATTATCGCAAAAAAAATCCTGGTCAGATTGACAAATATTCTTCCCTTTTCCATCTTAATTTCCGCATACCGAGTTCAATTACGGCAAGTATCAGGGCATTCCAGAAAGCAAACAGCATTGAATATTTTAACAGTGCCGGCGCTCCCCACAAGAACCCCTTCTCGCGTTCAAACATGAACATGAAAAAATACAGCAGACTGAAGACAAACGTTCCCGCATACCTTCCGGCCAGACTTTTTACTTTCAGAAAACAGTTGACATAAACAATAACAAGAAAAATAACACTGGACACCCCGGGCACGCTCATGGATACGGCATCATGGACAAAACCCGTCAAAACCGCCAGGACAAGCGCAATTTCCCTGTCGCCTTCCCATACAAGTATTAGAAGCCATATGAGAAAAAACGACGGCAAAACTGACGTATTCAGATAATTCAACACGAAAACCTGCAGGCCGCTGACAATCAGAAACTGTTCGCCCAGCCTCACCAGTTTTTTATTCACCTGCAAGCACCTCGTAAATTCCGGAGAAACAGCCGTAAGGTTTAACGGCGATTTTCAAAAACAGCGAATCCCTGACCTTATCGGTTTTAACTATCTCTCCCACCTCTATGCCGCGCGGATAAAAATCGCTGTAGCCGGAGGTCAAAATTTTGTCTCCCGGTTTTGCTTCACTGTCGGCAGGGATGTATTTAAGGGAAACGTACGGGACTCCTCCCCCCTCCAGCACCCCGATTTCTCTCGTATTGTCGATGACAACGCTGACTCTGGATTTTACGTTGAAAACAGTGGCTACGGAAGACGAATGATTTCTTGTTGATAAAATCCTGCCTATCAGAAAAAGGTCTTTGGAAAGAACCGCCATGTTTTCCTTCAGCCCGTCCTGCCTGCCTTTGTCTATAACGAGTTCCGCGGGAAAAACAAACGGTTTTATCGAAACCACTTCCGCCACGGCAAATTTTTTCAGGTAGTTTCTGTCCGCCTTTATGTCGAGGATTTTCCTGAGGCGTTTATTCTCCGCAACAAGTTCCTCGTAATTTATTTTTTCTTCTGTGAGACAACCGCTGTTTTCAATAAAACCGCTCTCTCTTACATGACTCCGGTTTACGACAAGTAAGGACAGAAGCAATCCCAAAACAAACAGAATTTCTATTCTAAAACGCCACAACATCGCATCTTCACCGTTTCAGTCAGTCCTGGGGAAACTGTTTGAAATAAGCGGTTTCCTCCAGCATCTTGCCCGTCCCCCTGACCACGGCGGTCAACGGGTCGTCCGGAAGGAATACGGGCAGTTTGGTTTCCTGGGATATAAGTTTATCTATGCCTTTAAGCAATGCTCCGCCGCCGGCAATGGCAACTCCTCTCTCGATAAGGTCGCTGGACAGTTCCGGGGGAGTTTCTTCAAGCACGTCCCTTATTGAATTGCCTATCTGTGAAAGTGTTTCCTTCAGCGCCTCCCTTATTTCTTCCGAGTTTATCCTGACCATTTTCGGCAGGCCTTCAACAAGACTCCTGCCGTTGACGTCCATGGTCAGCTCCTCTTCGAGAGGGAACGCCGAACCGATTTTCATCTTGATTTCCTCGGCGGTTCTTTCGCCTATCAGAAGGTTGTACTTCTTTTTCATATAATCTATAATCGCATCGTCCATCTCATTGCCGGCAACCCTCAAGCTTCTCGTAAGCACGATGCCGCCCAGGGATATGACCGCCATCTCGGTCGTCCCGCCGCCTATGTCAAGAATGAAACTCCCGCAGGGCTCGGCGACAGGCAATCCGACTCCTATAGCCGCGGCCATGGGTTCTTCGATAAGGTGCACCTGCCTTGCGCCGGCTTTGAGCGCGGTCTCTTTAACCGCGCGCCTTTCAACGCTGGTTATGCCGGAAGGAACCGCGATAACTATCCGCGGGGGAAGGACAAAACGGTGCCGGGGCGTCTTGGCGCGCATAATAAAATACCTAAGCATGGACTCGCAGGCTTCGAAATCCGCTATGACCCCGTCTTTCATCGGCTTCATTGCGGCGATGTTCGACGGAGTTTTTCCCAGCATCCTCTTTGCCTCGTTGCCGACAGCCACAACCGCTTTCGTGGCAATGTTTATCGTGACGATGGACGGCTCCTGCAGTATAACCCCCTTGCCGTTGACAAACACACATGTGTTCGCCGTACCGAGGTCTATTCCCATGTCATTGGAAAAAAAACTCAAAAAGTCAATCATTTTGCCCCTCCTCATTTCCGTTCTCCTCCAGTATTTTTACAAAAACGTCCACAATGTTTGCGTCAAATTGTATGCCTGCCCATTTCTGCAATTCGGACACCGCATCTTTCTTGGCCAGCCCCTTTCTGTATGGCCTCTCGGAAACCATGGCGCTGTAGGCATCGGCAACCGACAGAATTTTCGCATAAAAAGGTATCTCGTCGCCTTTCAGTCCCGACGGGTACCCCTCGCCGTTGATTTTCTCATGATGGTAAAAACAGGTGTCCATCTCCTCTTTCCGCAGGCCCAGCGGTTCAAGTATTTTAACTGTTATCTCGGGATGCTTCCTGACAATGGCCATCTCGTTCTCGTCGAGAGAACCGGGCTTCAGAAGCACCGCATCCCTGATGCCCAGTTTGCCGAGGTCGTGCAGATAAGAAGCATTCCTTACAATCTCCATTTCCCTTTCGGTAAGCCCAAGATGCCGGCCGATAAGACAAGCATAGTACGCCACCTGTTCGGAATGCCCCTTCGTACAAGCATCTTTTGCTTCGAGAGAGTTTATCAGAGACCTTATCGAGTTCAGATATGAATTTTTCACTACTTCGAGAAGATTGGCGTTTTCTATACCTATGCCTGCCTGTATGGCAAACACTTCAAGAAACTTCATCTCTTCATCCTTCACTCCGGCGCCTTCCGCAAACTCAACCTTGATAAACCCCAGTTTTTTTTCCTTGCCGGAAAGAGGTATGACGGCCTTCCCGCCTTCCGCCTTCTCGATGTGAACCTTTCTGCCGGTAAAAATCCCGGACATTTCCTCCGGACCGTAACATACGGGAATTTTCTTCCGGAGTCTGTTTTTCGCAATCTGCTTGCGCAGAATAAAATTCCCGAATTCATCGGCAAGGTAAACGGCTACGCTTTCCGGCTGGAAAATGTTGTTGACTATCGCGGCGATTTTTTCCAGCAGTAAATCAAGACTCGTCAGGGAAACAATTACCTTGTTTAATTCAAGAATTGTTTCTATCATCTTCAACCTTGAAATTTCCACGGAACGGCTTCCTGCTTCAAGGTTGTCTTTTACGGTATCGAGAAAATCCTTGAGAACAAACGGCTTGACAATAAAATCGGAAGCGCCGGACTTCAGCGCCCTTACAGCGTTTTCAACGGTGGCAAAACCTGTCATGACTACAACGGGCACGTTTTTATCCTTCTCTCTTATCGCCCGTATCGTGTCAAACCCATCCATCAAAGGCATCTGTATGTCAAGAATTATCAGGTCGAATTTATCGCCGGCAAGCCTGCCGGCACCTTCCCTGCCGTCCGAAGCGAAAAACGTGCTGTATCCTTCCCTCTCCAGGAGTTCCCCGCACAAATCCCTGATGCCGGCCTCGTCGTCAATTACCAGGATTTTCTTTTTGTCCATTGCCTAATCCGTATCTTTCCATCTTGTACCTTAAAATCCTCCTCGTCGTTTTGAGGCTTTCGGCAGTTTTCGTCTGGTTCCAGCCGGAACTTTCAAGCGTCTCTCTGATAAGTTTTCTTTCAAAATCCTCTATTTCTTCCTTCAAAGAATACGCCGGTTTCCGGGGGGATACTCCCAGTTCGACAGGCAAATCGCAACTTTCTATTATACTCTTATTTCCCTTAAGAACCAAAATTCTTTCGATTATGTTTTTCAGTTCCCTCACATTGCCGGGCCAGTCGTACCCGCAAAGAATATCCATAGATTCATGGGAAAATCCGCGGGTTTTGCAGAGAAGCTGTTTTTTGAAAACGGCAAAGTAAAAATCCACAAGTTCCCTTATATCCTCGCGCCTTTCTTTCAGTGCGGGAATGCTTATAGGAATAACGCCGAGCCGGTAAAACAGGTCGTCCCGGAATTTTTTCTCATTAACAAGGCCCTGCAAATCCGCGGAAGACGCCGATATGATTCTCGCTCCGCTTTTGACGGTATCGTTGCCGCCAAGTCTTGAAAACTCCTTTTCCTGCAGAAACCTCAACAGTTTCACCTGCGCGGGCAAAGGTATCTCGCTGACCTCGTCAAAAAAGAGCGTGCCCGACCTCGCAATCTCAATTTTACCCTGTTTGTTCCTGACCGCACCGGTGAAAGCGCCTTTTTCATAACCGAAAATCTCGCTTTCAAACAGCCCTTCGGGTATTGCCGCGCAGTGCACCGGGACAAACGGCTCCTGCGCTCTTTTCCCGCCGTCGTGTATAAACCGCGCCACGAGTTCTTTTCCCGTGCCGGTCGGCCCCGTCAGAAGAACGCTGGAGTCCGCCACCGCTACCTTTTTTGCCTCTTTCAGCACCCGGGACATGGCACTGCTTTTATACACTATTTGTCCCACAGGGTACTCGCGGTTAATTTCCTCCTTGAGAAAAGAAACCTGCTTTGCAAGTTTCCCCGTCTTCATGACGTTTGCAACCATTATCTTGAGTTCTTCCACGTCAAACGGCTTGGTGATGTATTCGCAGGCGCCGGCTTTCATTGCATCGACAGCCGTCTTCACCTGAGAAACCGCCGTAAGCATTATCACGGGAACGTCTTCTCCGCCGCTCCTTACGGCCTTCAGAACGTCCATGCCGCCCACGTCGGGAAGCATAACGTCGAGAATAATAAGGTCGGGATGAATTCTTTCCGCCAGTTCAATTGCCCGCGCGCCGTTTTCTGCAAGGACAATGTCATACCTGTCCTTCAACGAAAACCGCAGGGATTCTCTGACTCCGGGCTCGTCGTCAACAATAAGTATTTTATCCATTTTCACCCTTTGCCGGAAGGGTTATGACCAGATTCTTTGCCGAAGGTGCGGGGACACACCGGAAACTGCCGCCGTGGGACTCGAGTATTTTCCGGGCAAGCATCATGCCTATGGAAACCGGGCTTCTCGTGACGGAATTAAAAGGCACGAAACAGTCTTCGGCATTATTCAGGCTTATATTTCTGCCGTTTTCCACGATGGTAATCTCAATCCCGCTGTCCGTACTGTCAAAACATATGCGCGCTTCGCCGGAACCCGCCGTATCCTCATAGATGAAGTCAAAGATGTACCCCACGGCCTCCTTCAGTTTTTCAGCGTCGACCGGCACGTACATTCTCTCACTGCCGTTAATGTTGAACCTCACTCCGTTTCTATTCTCAAGTTCTTTTATCTTGCCGTGGAACAGCCCTACGAGGTCGACAGAGGCAGGTTTGAGTTCCATGGAATCCGCAAGTTTGTTTATCCTGTCTATTATCTCGTTTATTTTCTGCACCTCCGCCTGCATAATTCCGGAAAAACTCGTCCTGAATTCCTCATCGTCATACTTAAGAGGCAGCATCTGCGCAAAAGTCTTTATCGCCACGAGCGGATTTTTAAGTTCGTGCGACAATCTTGAAGCAAGCGCGGTCCAGTAGTTGTTCCTTTCCGATTCTTTTTCTCTTCTCTCAACTTCCTTTATAAAGGTCAGGTTCTGGCATATGGCGACCGCTCCCTTTACCCTGCCGCCCTCATCCTTTATGAAATTGGTGCTCAATCCGAGAATTATTTTACCCGGGATATAGTTCATCTCCATTCTGTTGAAAACATCTCCCGATACAAGGGTTCTCCTGATGAAATCCGCTATCTGCGAACCGACTTTTTCCACGGGCTTACCCAGTACCTCGTCCGCCTTCAGAGCCAATATCTTTTCCGCATAGGAATTAAATACAGTTATCCTGCCCTCCATATCGGCCGCTATGATGCCCGCCGGAATGTTTCTGAAAATCGCCTCCTGCGTGTCTTTGCGGCACTCTATCTCCCTGTAAAGCGCCGCGTTGTCAAACAACGTTGCGAGATAGTCCATAACCGTGCTCAAGAAAGATATGTCGGCAAAGGTGGTCTCGCGTCCGGTAAGTTTGTCGCCGGCCGCAAACATTCCGATAAGACTTCCGTTAAGAGTTTTCAGGGGAAAAGCGACGCGGCAGTTTATAACGTCCATGAAACTTCTGCATTCATAGGAAGCGTCGGTTTCAGTCCGGAGGTTAAGTATGCGGTTTTTGCTTAAAAACCACATTACTAAAGGATGGCTGGAAGAAATCCTTATCTCGCTTAATATTCTTTCATCCATACCCATGGAAGAAAACGGGACAAACGATTCTTTTTCCTTGAGAAACAGCGCCATCCTGTTGAAATGAAACCGTTTCTTGAGTATCTTCAGGACCTCAATGCCGGTTTCGCCGGCATCAGGGAACCGTTCCGTTATAGTCTGGAAAAGTTCCTGGAAAAACGAATCCATGTCTTCAACGCCGCCTCCGGCCTCCCCTGATTCCTTTGCCGGCTCCTTTAAGTTTAAGCGGCTCCGGTCAAGAAGCTTTTCCCTTTCAACCGCCCTGTTGACAATGCACACGGTTTTTTCCGCATCGAACGGCTTTTCGAGCACGTCAAAAACGCCCGCCTCAATGGCCTGTCTCGCAGTTTTGTCGAAGGAAGATACGAGTTTTATCACCGTCAGTTCCCGGTCATACTCGAACAGTTTCGACAGAATTTCCATGGAATCGGCGCCCCCGAGCATGGAGTCCAGAAAGACTACCGCAGGTCTCCTGACAGCAACCGATTTCAGAGCGTCGCCCGGCGGTACGTCTTCCACAAGAAACCTGTCTTTCAGTATCATCTTAATGGAAGCGGACACGGTTTTATTTTCCGTTATCAAAAGAATATAACTCATTTTCGCTGTCTCCTTCGTTATGAAGCGGCAGTTCCATGGAAACGGTTGTCCCCTTTCCCTCGACACTTTCCACCTTCAGAACGCCTTTGTGTTCGTCGACTATCCTGGCAACTATCGCAAGGCCCAGGCCGGTTCCCTTTTCCTTGGTCGTGAAAAACGGCTCGAATATCTTGTCCATGACGTCCCGTTTTATCCCGCACCCGTTGTCCCGTATCGTCACCTTTACGGAGGATTCGTTTTTACCTGCGTCAACGTTTATTACACCTTCGCTTCCCACGGCCTGAACGCTGTTGATAAAAAGATTCAGGAACGCCTGCCTCAATTTTCCCTCGTCGCCTTTCAGAACAATCTTATCAGTGCAATAATTTTCCGTAACTTTTATTTTCTTGTTTGGAAACTGCGTGGACATAAGCATAACCGTCGTCTTTACCACTTCTGCGACGTCAACGTCCTCGAACACGGAACTTCTCGGCTTTGCAAACACGAGTATCTGCTCCACCAGCGAATTTATCCTTTCGACTTCTTTTATCGTCAGCACCGCAAACGTTTCCCTGAACTCTTTGTCATCGAACTTCTCCGGCAGAAGATTGGCAAACGTCTGTATTGAAACAAGCGGGTTTTTTATCTCGTGCGCTATTCCCGCCGCCATAATCCCGAGGGAGGCAAACCGCTCCGCCCTCTGTATTCCTTCTTCCAGTTCTTTTACGTGGGTAACGTCGGAAAAAATCACCTGCACGCCGGCAAGACTCCCGTCCCTGTCGGAAAAAACGGAAGAATTCGCATCCAGCGATATTTCAACGCCGTCTTTTTTCATCTTAAACCGCAGGTGCCTCAAGTCCTTTTTTTTCTCGATGGAATACGCCAGTATATTCCTCAGTTCTTCAGGGAGCGTTTCTTTAAAATGCCTGCTTTCGACATTAACCCTATACAGCCCCGTAATCCTTTCCGCTTCCTTATTAACGACGGTAACAACTCCGCTCGCATCCGTGCCTATAACGCCTATGGGCAGATTTTCAAGCAGATTTTCCTGATAAATCCTCACCTTTTCAAGTTGTTCGTAAAACAGGAAGTTCTGCACCTTAAGGGACAGGTAATGAGCCAGCCGCTCAAAAACCTCTTCATCCTGCGGGGTATAAAACTTTCCGGAAGCTTTTTCCCCGAAACACAGGATTCCGAACAACCTCCCGTCGCTGAGAAGCGGAATCGCCATCTCGGCATTTATTTCCGACATCTCCTTTATGAGCGCCGCATTCTCCGGGCTCGGAATGCGCCTTTCAATCTCGCCTTTTAAAAGGGGCGCTGGCTTTCTGCCGAGAAATTTTTCCGCGTTCTCCGGATATGCGTTTGTTGCAGGCCAGTCATTTTCTTTCAAAGACTGATGGACGGGAAAATACGTTTTATGTTCCCCTGTTTTTATAAAATAAACCGTACCGCTGTTTATACCCACGCTCTCGAGAACTATCCTCAGGCACTTTTCAAGAAAAACCTTCATGTCGCCCACGGTATAAAGAACCTTTTCCATTCCTGCCAGGAGGTTCTCGGTAGAATACTCCAGTTTGAAAATCTTATAACTCACGAAATTGTTTATCTTCCTGCGGCTGGGCTCAAACGCAAAGATGACGACGAGAAGGGCGAGGGTCTCCGCCAGAAGGGATTCCGCAGTCAAATGCTTGGCAAACATCCATCCGAAAAATCCCGAGGACA
>CAYPTS010000029.1:0-3838 GCA_964413825.1 uncultured bacterium | reverse complement strand
AGGGATTCCGCAGTCAAATGCTTGGCAAACATCCATCCGAAAAATCCCGAGGACAAATTGTACAGGAGAAAAACAAACAAAATGACCAGCGAATAGGAAAGCACCCTCTGAACAACCACGGAAACGTCCAGTATTTTGTATCTGGCTATCCCATATCCTATAAAACTGTTCATTATTACTGCGCCTAAAGGACTGAATTGAGCAAGTGCCTGTGTTTTTAAAACAATGTGCAAAACGAAATTGCATAAAATCACAAAAAGGAATCCAAAAAAACATCCCATGAGTATGTATTGCACTTCGGCTCTCGCCAATCCTTTTTTCGTTTTCAATTTCTTAAACAGCGTAAAAAAAGCATAGCCGGCAGATGCCAAGAATAATACAAAGTACACAAAAAATGGCCAACCGTAAGTGGCATATGGCAGATTTATCGCCCCGATTTTTCTTACTACGAGACTTGTAATAAACGATGGTAGAAATCCAAGAGAAAAATTGACGGATGTCACAAAAATCATTATCAAAAATCCTTTGTCTTTCAAAAAATTAAGTTCTTTTTCACCTATGGACAAAACAAGAGCAAGAAGAGTTAAGGTAACAACACTCCCGACAATAAACGACGCTCTGATCCATAATCCCGCAGCCAAAGGAGTTTTCGCATTTACAATAAACAAAATAACTATGCCCCATATCCAGATATTTATTCCGAGATAAGCAAAAACACGGTTCGACAGTCGTTTCGGATTGCTCTTGTAAACAAGGTAAACAATAAGCGAGTTGAACAGCAAAGTGAATATCAAAACTAAAGTCGTAACGTTCATTAAAAACTCCTGAGAAGCAAGGACGAGTTCGCGCCCCCGAAACCGTGGGAATTAACAAGCGCTGTTTTAATCTCGTTCACCCTCGGGTAATTCGGAACGTAATCAAGGTCGCACTGCGGGTCGGGAAACTCATAGTTGAGCGTGGGCACTATGACGTTTTCCCGCATGCCGAGGACAACCGAAATTATCTGCAGAACTCCCGCCGCGGAATACGGATTGCCTATGTGTCCCTTTATCGAACTTACGGGTATACGGTATATCAAAGAATTGAAAACCGACTTCAATACGTTGGTCTCGCACAAATCGAGAAGGACGTCGGAAGGCGCATGGGCGGAAACGTAACTTAATTCATCCCTGTCGATGCCGGCATCGTCAAAAGCCTTGGTTATAGACCTTTTAAGTCCCGAACCGACAGCCTCGCTTCTGCTTTCTATACTCTGTCCGTACCCGATAATTTCTCCATAGATATCCGCGTTTCTCGCCAGCGCAGAATTCAGTTCCTCAAGCATCAACACCGCGGCGCCTTCCGAAAGGACCCCGCCGTCCCGGAACCTGTCGAACGGCCTGCTGGCTTTTTCCGGCTGTTCATTTTTCGACATTATATCCGCGGCGCAAAGAGTTGCAAGCATCAACGGGGTAACCGGACAATCAGAACCTCCGGCAACCGTCCGTTCCGTCTCTCCGTTTTTTATCAACTGGTAGGCATTGCCGACTGCATCCAGACCGGATGCACAGCCCGTAGAAACCGTAAGGTTAAAATTGGTAAATCCCAGTGCACCGGCAATCTCACCCGATGGGGCATTGGGAACACTTACAAAGGAAGAAACAGGGTTTATTCTTCCGAGCCCTTTGGAATATAAAATTTTGCACTGTTCTTCCATGGTTTTAAAATCAGTGCTGGAAATTCCCAGAACAATACCCGGCTGTTTTTTTTTAACATTCTCCATGTCGAGTCCTGCGTCCTCGAAAGCCATCTTAGTACAGGCAACGGCAAACTGTGAAAACCTTGCCATCCTTCTTGCCGTCTTCCTGTCCATGAAATCTTCCGGGTTAAAATCCGCAACCTCACCCGCTATCCTTACAGGAAATTCAGAACAGTCGAAGGAACTTATTTTTTTTATACCGCTTCTTCCGGTTTTCAGCGAATACCAGAAGTCATCCCTGCCTATCCCGTTGGGAGCCACAACCCCGATGCCGGTAATTACCACCCTGCGCCTTTTCATTGAGCATCTCCGCTTTTACCGTTTATAACGCTTATCTCTGTTTCAAGTTGTTTTCTGTTCCCTGAATAAAAGAAGTACCTGTTTTTGTTCAGAAACTCCCGCAGAGAGGAAAACCCGCTAAAATTGTAAAGAAGATACGCCTCGTCCGATATCGAGGTTTCGATGCCTTCTTTCTGCAGGTCTTTCTGAAACCTTTCTGTCTCCCGCGCAAACTCTTTGAACGGCATCCCGTTTATCCTGTAAGGCAGTGGCTTCCAGTAACTCGGGGGAAAGAGACTTTTTATCTGGTAGGTCATTGTATTCAAAAGATACGTTTCTTTATCATCAAACAAAAAGTTGAACTTTTCCGGCGTTTTAAACCACGCAGTCCCCGGGTATACGCCGGAAAACTGCACGAGAACGGAATCAGGCCTCACATCTTTTATGAATTCCATCGTTTCCGCCCTCGTCTTTTCCGTCTCGAAGGGAGCGGGATATATTATACTGGCCACCGTGAATATGCCTGCCTGTTTACATCTTGTCAAAACCTTTCCGGCATCTTCAACACTGATGTTTTTGTTCATGCCTTTTTTCAGGATTTCCGGAGAAGCGGACTCCACCCCGAAAAAGATGGACTCGCATCCGGATTGTTTTAGCATCTTAAAGTCAACGTTAAAATCATTCACGTGGCCAAAACTCGTATATTTTATGTCGATTTTTTCATCTATTATCTTTTCAGCCACCTTTTTCATAAGTCCGGAAGGAGTACTTGAACCGGCATATCGAAAAAGTCTCACTCCATATTTGTCTATACCCTGTTTTATCTCTTTAATCACCCTGTCCGCGGATTTCTCTCTTCTCTTTCCGCTTTTGACCGGATGAATACAGAAAAAGCAGTTGTTGGGGCATCCCCTGCTCTCTTCAAGGACAAGCATCTTCAGTTTTTCATTTATGTTCACGTATACGTCGGGGGTATAAACCGGAAGAGGCAGACTGTCAAGGTCGTTTACATACTTTCTCTGCGTTTTTACAGGAGAGCCGCTTTTCCCGCGGAAAATGATGTTCGGAATGTTTTCAAGAGACTCCCCGCCCTGTACAAATTTGTACAGCAGTCTTATCGTCTCTTCGCCCTCTCCATAGCAGAGCGCGTCAAAAAATTCCCCGACCTTGTATATTTCCTGTCCAAAAATGTCCACCTGCGGCCCGCCGCCGATAATCTTGAGTTCCGGATACTTTTTTTTAAGATACCTGCCGGTTTCCATAGACCACCTGAATCCATCTCCCAACCACAGTTTAAACCCCACACATCCTATGTCTTCCTTTTCTATGAATTCCTCAAGGTATCTCCCGAACTTCAAACGAAACAATTCCTTGTTTTTCTCAACTGACCTGCTTACCAGTTTCAGTTTAAGAATTTCGGCAAATGACGGTTTTTTGCCCTCTATAAATACTTTGTGCGCGAATTTTTCAAGGAATCCGGATATTTCGTCCGTAAAAACCTCGGAAAAAAGTGACGGCTGGTTGAAGTCAAGAATTTTTACCCGGCAGCCGTCCTGCATCAGGGAAGCGGCAAGACCGGCAAGTCCATTGTCAGGTATAAAATCCGAAAGAATTTTCGGCAGACCCGCGATAGAAACAAGGAGGAATTTTTTTTTCATTCCTGCTATTATACAAAATTGTACAGTTTTTGCAAATCTTTTTCCTCTCGGGGAATCTATATTGTAATTGCGAAAGAAGTGAAATAATCTAATATAAGGTTGGGATTGCCGCGCAAAATACGCTCGCAATGACAACCGGGGTTGGGATTGCCGCGCAAAATAC
>CAYPTS010000028.1:0-22016 GCA_964413825.1 uncultured bacterium | reverse complement strand
AGATTTATCGTTTTCATTATGGTTTAAGTTTCTGTATCGCCTCTACAACCTCCTGCGCAATGGCAAAATAGTCCTTCCCTCCCGTTTCTATCTTTTGCCCGATGATTACCTTTATCTTTATTGGCCTTATGAAATGGGCGAACACAGGAAGCGCCCTGCCGGTTCCTTCCAGCCAAACCGGTACAACAGGCGCACCGCTCTTATAGTGAAGAAAGCCGATGCCCTGCTTGGGCATTGACATCTGCTCGTTCCTGCTTCTCGTGCCCTCGGGAAAGATAACAAGCCAGTTTTTTTCTTTCAGAACCCTCACGCCGTGCCTCATGGTCATCGAAGACATGATATCCCTGTCTATGGGAATTGCGCCGAGATTCCTTACGACAAACGACAGGATGGGGATTTTGAACAGGTCTGTCTTTGCAAAATACTTCAGTTTACGCGGGAAGGCAATCCCGAGAACCGGCGGGTCGAGAAAACTCTGGTGGTTGGGTGCGATAATGCAGGAATCCCCCACATCCGCAAGGTTTTCCAGTCCCCGCACCTCCATATGGAACAGAAACTTGCAGAGTATTGCTCCAAGAAATCTTGCATAAAAATATAGCAGATTCTCCATAAGATATATTATTGGACAAGAATGTCGTCCAGCAGGGTTACAGCGGAAACCGTTGACTTCAGCACCGAGACCCGCTTCCTGTTGGGCGCAAGACCGTCCTTTTTGACCATTCGGATATACTCGTCCTTACTCAAGGTTGTATCGGATACGTCAAAAGCATCGGCATTTTCAAGAAAAATATATATTCCGTCTTCTTTTTCGTATCTGCCTATGTATACCCACTTCGTCTGCGTATCCAGAACCACGGTCTTGCCTTTCATTTTAGGGTTTTAGTTTACCGCAAAAGGTCTGTTTTGACAAACTCCGGCGGGAGGATATATACTCTCAATATTATGGATTTGATTAAAATGACAGGTTCGGGGAATGACTTCGTTGTAATAGACAACAGAAAAACGGCTATTACGCAAAGGAAACCATACGCGGTACGGCTGTGCGACAGGAAGTTCGGAATAGGCGCCGACGGACTGCTTCTCCTTGAAAAATCAACAAAGGCGGACTTCCGCATGAGGATTTTTAATCCCGACGGAAGCGAAGCCGAGATGTGCGGCAACGGGTTGAGGTGCATCCTTCGTTTCGCCGTCGAAACCGGTATCGTGCACAAGAAAAAGATGTTTGTTGAAACGATGGCCGGCATACTGGAAGGAGAGGTGTCGGGCAGTACCGTTAAAGCCCAGTTAAACGTTACGGGAAAGCCCCGGCTCAACCTGAAAATCCCCGCAGGCGGTAAGGTTATAACCGGACATTTTCTGAACACGGGGGTTCCTCACGCCGTCATACTGACAGACGACATAGACGCCGTCGACCTTGAAACCATCGGTCCTGCAATACGCTACCATGCAATCTTCAAACCGAAGGGAACCAACGTCGACTGGATACAGGCGGTCAACAGGCACGCCGTAAAGATACGGACATACGAGAGAGGGGTTGAAGGGGAAACGCTTTCCTGCGGTACCGGCAGTGTCGCCGGAGCCATAGTGAGTTTTCTCCTGCAAAAAACCTCTCCGCCGGTAAAGGTGCTTGCCCGTTCGGGAGAAACGCTGACCGTATACTTTGATACCGACCTGTCAAAAATCTATCTTGAAGGCAGAGTCGGAATGATTTTCAAGGGAGAATGGCTCGGTAAATAATGCGCCAGGAAAACAAACTTTTCCTTTCCCTCGCGGGACTTGTTGCAGGCATATCCCTGCGGTATAACAACTGTCCGCCCGCAGTGTTCGTTATCATCCTCCTTTCTTCTTTCCTCCTGCTTCTGGACAACAAAAAAGTATGGTTTTTCACCGTTTTCCTTCTGGCGGGAGCGTCAATCTCCCACATGCACTCCCGCATACCGGCAAACCACATAATAAATATTGTGTACCCGTCACAAAATTCATCACCCCCTTACCCTTCCCTCTTCCCAACGGAGAGAGGGATAAAAGGTGAGGGGGACATGCTTACGGAAGCGGAAGGAAGGATTCTCTCGGCAAAACCGGATACGTTTTCAACCGCTTACGTCGTAAGAATGGAAAGCGTCGCGGCGAGAAGCGGCGGAAGGTTGAAAACTTCCGGAAAAATTCTGCTGAAAACAAACAGCAGGCAGTATTCCGCATTTGCCACGGGGACCAGATTAACGCTGAAAAACCTGTCTCTGAAACAAATTCCCCCGCCAAAAAATCCTTACACGTTCGACTATCGCATCTTCATGCGGAGGCGGGGGATATACCTCGAAGGCAAAGCGGACGAACTGCTGGCGCATCCCGGAAGCCGTTGCGCCCTGTCCGGACTGCCGCGCAAAACGCGGAGCATGCTCGCCGGAAAGATAGAACGCTGTTTCTTGTATTTCCCGGAAGAAGGGGCACTCCTTGAGACCATAACTCTGGGCAAAGAAAAAATCCCGGATTTCCTGCGGGAAGCGGGGACAAGAAGCGGGACATACCACCTGCTGGTCATCTCCGGCCTGCACATCGCATTTATTCTGCTGTTTTTGAAAATAATATTCATCCCGTTTGCGGGAATAAATAACAGCTATCCGAAATTCTTCCCGTTATTTTCTCTCCTGTTCATGTGGTTTTATGCAGGAATGACCGGCTTTAGAACCCCCATCGTCAGGGCGGTTCTGATGCTTTCGTTTTTTAACGCCGGCGAGATTGTAGAGCGCGACATCGACGGAATCAATTCCATTATGGCCGCGGCCGTTTTAATGCTGCTGCTCAACCCGTATAGTCTTTTCGACGCCTCTTTCCAGCTGTCCTTCGTTGCAACCGCAGGCATCATACTTGCATGCAGGCGGTTCAACCTTTTAAACAGGAACTTTTTCCATGGACTGGCATTCAGTAGTTTAGCGGCGCAGGCCGCGGTATTCCCTCTGCTGGTTTACCACTTCGGCGTTTTCTATCCTGCGGGACTTGTCAACAACTTCCTGTTTCTGCCGTTCACAGGGCTTCTGCTCATATCTGCGCTGGTATTTTTTCTTTTTCCTTTTCTCTGCATCCCCCTGCAATACCTTCTGACCGGCTTTTTGCGCGGCATCGCATCCGCGGCACAGGCGGCACCCTTTGCCCTGAACTTTCCCGCTCCCCCGTGGTTTCTGCCGGCGTTTTACGGCACAGTCTTTCTTGCCTTTTACGCTCCGCGGAAAAAAACCGCAACTCTCTTGCTTGCCGCAGTTGCGGCCGGTTCCCTTCTGTTCGGCGCCGCAGAGATGCGCCTGCGCAAACCCGGGACGGACAGACTCTATTTTCTTTCTCTGAGCAGGCCCTCCGCCCTGTACGTCTCCGGCAACAACACATCCGCCGCATTCCTTGCCGGACACTACAAAAAACCGGACATTGAAAACGCGGTAATCCCGATACTGAAAAAGGAACGGATTAAAAATATCGATAGACTGTTTTATACGGTATCGGCATACAACAACATAGGAACGCTGAAAGGACTCCAAAAAGCGGCGGAAATACGGCTGTTCGATTTCCTGCCGGACGGACGGAAGTTTTCCACAGACGGGCTGGAGGTGGAAGCGCTCGGCGGCGAGAAAGGCATGTTATGCTATATCCTGAAGAACGGCAATACAGCCATCCTGTTTGCCCCGCATATCGGGGAAGCAGTGTCGGAAAAAATCCGCGGCAGGAAATTTGCCGCCGCCTGCATCTACGACATCAGGGCAAACGCGAAAACAAGGAAAAACCTTGAAACGATTGATTATCTTTATCTTATCGTTCCCCGAAACTATAAAAAATTCTCAAACCTGCCGTCCCCGCGCATCAAAACCTTTTACCTGAACGACGGCGCTCTCAGGATGGATTTCTCCCCCGCCCCCTTCCGCTTGTCCCGTTTCTACCAATAGCACCTCTCTACCTCTCAATATCTTAATAAAGATTTTTACAATCACACCAAATATAATAAAATATTTCTATGAAAAAAATACCGAAGTTTAAAAACGAAGACGATGAGAGAGAGTTCTGGGCGGACCGCAGTTCAACAGATTACATAGACTGGGCGAAGGGTAAACGGGTCCGTTTTTCAGAATTGAGACCTTCCGAGAAGGCAATATCACTGCGGATGCCTGAGTTTTTGATTGAAGACCTGAAGTTTCTTGCCAACCAGCAGGGCGTTCCTTACCAGTCCCTGCTGAAAACGCTTTTGTCCGAAAAAGTCAGGGAAAAACTTGCCGCATACAAACATTAAATGCCCTATCTCCTGCCGGCAGGTCTCTATATTGAAACCACTGCAATATCCGAGACGAAAAAAGATTTCTCTTTTCTGCGGATCAGTGGTAGAATTTAACGGATAATTGACGGTTGCGCCCATTGAAGGTACAATATTTGCTTATCGGAATTTACGGGGCGGTAGTTCAGCGGCCTAGAATGCCAGACTGTCGATCTGGAAGTCGCGGGTTCGAATCCCGTCCGCCCCGCTTCGCAATCTTCCTTGATAGGGATTCGAAGGGAGCGAAGTAAGAGATTGCGACGAGAAGAAGCAATCTCAGCGGGTGGCCGACCCGAGCCGTTTCGGGAGGCGAGAGGCGCCGAATCCCGTCCGCCCCGCTTCGCAATCTTCCTTGATAGGGATTCGAACCGACAAACAAGAGAAACAACTGAAGAATGGACAAGAAAGAACAGGAAGCGAAAGATTATTTTGAACGATACTGGCACACGTCCTCGCATATCCTCGCACATGCGGTGAAAAACCTTTTCCCCGAAGTGAAACTGGGAACGGGCCCCGCCATAGAAAAAGGCTTTTATTACGACTTTTACAGGGAAGAGCCGTTCACTCCCGAAGACCTGAAAAAAATCGAAAAGGAGATGGAGAAGGTTATAAGGGAAAACGCTCCCGTCGAACTTCTCACAAAAAGCAAAGACGAAGCCCGCGAGTTTCTGAAAAACGAACCCTTTAAACTTGAGATACTGGAATCTCTGAAGGACGGGCAAATAACATTTTACAGGCAGGGCGACTTTACCGACCTTTGCGAAGGGCCTCATCTTTCCTCTACGGGAGAGGTTAAACATTTTAAACTCCTGAGCACCGCCGCCTCTTACTGGAGAGGCGATGAAAAAAGGGAGAGTATGCAGAGAATTTACGGCATCTCCTTTCCGGTGAAACAGGAACTTTACGACTACCTGAAATTCATAGAGGAGGCAAAAGAAAGGGACCACAGAACGCTCGGTGCGAAACTCGACCTGTTCAGCATCCATCCCGAATTCGGTTCCGGGCTTGTCTACTGGCATCCGAAGGGCGCCCTTGTGCGGAAAATAATCGAAGATTTCTGGAAGGACATCCACCTGAAAAGCGGGTACCAGCTTGTCTGCACGCCCCACATAGCCGACCTTGCGCTCTGGGATAAGTCCGGACATACGGGGTTTTATAAGGAAAACATGTTTGCACCGATGGACATGGACAACAAAAAATTCCAGTTAAAACCGATGAACTGCCCGTTCCACATACTGATATACAACAATAGTTTGAAAAGTTACAGGGACCTGCCCATAAGGTGGGCGGAACTCGGAACGGTGTACAGATACGAGAAACAAGGCGTACTGCACGGACTTTTGCGGGTACGCGGATTCACACAGGACGATGCGCACATATTCTGCACTGAAGAACAGACAGAGGAAGAAGTCGTAAAAGTGCTTGACCTGACCTGTTTTTTCCTCGGCAGTTTCGGGTTTTCCGACTATAAGGTTTTCCTGTCCACCAGACCGGAAAAGCACGTGGGCACACCGGAAAACTGGGAAAAGGCGACAACCGCTCTTTCAAATGCGCTGAAAAAGAAAAACATCGCGTACGAAGTCGACCCGGGAGAAGGGGTTTTTTACGGGCCTAAAATAGACATCAAGGTGAAAGACTGCCTGAACAGGGAATGGCAGTGTTCGACGATACAGGTGGATTTCAACATCCCGCAACGGTTTGACGTGAAATACACCGGCGAGGACGGCGGGTTCAAGACGCCCACGATGATACATAGGGCGATATTCGGGTCAATAGAAAGGTTCATAGGCATTTTAATTGAGCATTACAAAGGTAATTTTCCTTTCTGGCTTGCGCCGGAACAATTGCGGATACTGCCGATAAGCGACAGACACCTGACCTACGCCCGGCAGGTTAAAACCGTAATTGAAAAAGATTTCCGGGTGCAGATTGATTTGAGAAACGAAAAAATCAACAGGAAAATACGCGATGCAGAGGAAGAAAAGGTGCCGTTCATGCTTATAGTCGGGGACAGGGAAGAAGAGCAGCAGGCGGTTTCCCTGAGAAAACACAAAGAAGGGATAACTGGAAGTATCAAGATTGAAGAACTTGTGAAGATGTTGAAGAACATTGGACACAGCTGATTTTTTGTTATATAATATCAAATAATAACCCCTCACTGCACTTGTCATTGCGAGGCGAAGCCGAAGCAATCTATGAATAAGGTTGAGATTGCCGCGCAAAAAACGCTCGCAACGACAAAAGGCGTCGGTTCGGGGTAAAGGAGCGTATATATTTATTACCAAAGAAATAGGTTGCCGGACACCAGGAGCAGATACAGGTTTAATTTTCAGATAAAGGCCCCTCAGGTCCGCCTGATAGGAAACGAAGGAGAGCAGTACGGGGTTGTAGATAAAAAAGACGCCCTGCAGAAGGCCAGGGAGCAGGACCTTGACCTGGTGGAGATAGTCCCGAACGCATCTCCGCCGGTATGCCGCGTAATGGACCTGAAAAAGTTCCTTTACGAACAGAAGAAGAAAGAAAAAGAAGTCAAAAAGAAGCAGAAGGTTACCCAGATAAAAGAGATTCGGTTCACTCCCGAAACAAGCGAGCATGACTATAAGTTTAAAAAACAGCACGTTGAAGATTTCCTGAAGGAAGGGCACCGGGTAAAGGTAACGATTTTTTACAAGGGAAGGGAGATTCTTCACAAGGAACGAGGCTACCAGTTTCTTGAAAGACTGACGAAAGAACTGGCCAGCATCGGAAAAATAGAACGGCCGCCAAAAATGGAAGGGCCGAGACTGAACGTAACGTTTCTACCGCTATGACAAGGAAGTTAAAATGCCAAAGTTAAAAACAAAGAAGGCCGCAGCAAAAAGATTTAAGATAACGGGAACCGGCAAGGTAATGCATTACGGCGCAGGAGGAGGACATCTGCTGTCCGGAAAAAATTCCAAAAGAAAGCGGAGAATTAAAACCGCCGCAGTATTAAGCAAAGGGGACAGCAAGAGAATTAAAAAACTGCTGCCGTATAAATAAAGAAGAGCAAGGTGGTTAGTAAAAAGTTTAAAAAACTAATCGCTGTACGCTCAGACACAAGGTAAGGAGAATAAACAATGCCGAGAACAAAAAATTCGCCAGCATCAAGGCAGCGACGCAAGAAGGTTCTGCAAAGAGCCAAAGGATACCGGCAGGGACGGTCAAAACTGTACCGCAGGGCAAAAGAATTTACCGAGAAAGGGTTAACCTACGCATACAGGGACAGGCGGAATAAAAAACGGGTGTTCCGAAACCTCTGGATTACCAGAATTGCCGCAGGATGCAAAGCAAACGGCATCTCTTACAGCAGGTTTATATGCAGCCTTAAAAAAGAAAAAATAGACCTCGACAGAAAAACTCTCGCAGACATAGCGTTCCGCCAACCGGAACGATTTTCCGACCTGGTAAGCCAGATAAAAGGAACAACAATGACGTAATGAAAACTCTAAGGAGTCTGGTTTTTCTGTTTGTAGTTTTTTTTGTTCTTTTCGTTAATGTTTTATTTTCTGCCAACAGAATATTCTCTCCAATCTTCTATTTCGTTGCGCTGACCGTTGTTGTTTCACTTGTTATTATCGTCGATACGATTTATTCTTTCTCCATTGCGGGGCAACTGCAAAACATACGCAGAGAAAAAGAAAAAATGCATCTTTCCCTGATGGACATGAAGATGGAATCCCTTCTGCTGAAAACCCTTACCGACATAATAGAAACCTTCGGTGAAGAAATAACCCTTGACGAAGTCCTTGAAAAAGTTACCGACTCGCTTAAAAACCTCTTTACCGATGAAACCGTCGCTCTTCAGTTGATGGGGGAAAATTTTAAAAGGGCCGCCAGAGGCAAGCCGCTGGAACTGCCTGAAGAACTCCTGACAAGCACTGCACTGAAGCCCCGCCCTATACTCATTAACAACGCACCGTCTTTCTCTCAATATAAAAACCTTGTGGAGCAGGGAGTTACCTCCTTTATTATCTCCACGTTCCATCACAAGAGAAAGATTACGGGAATTATCGGCGTGTTCTCGTTTAACAACCGGCATTTCACAATACGGGACCTTGACCTGTTGCGCATGGTCTCCGCACCGACGTCCCTTCTCGTTGAAAACGCCGAACTCTTCGAGAAAACAAAAATTTTGTCCATTACCGACGCCCTCACACAGGTATACAACCGGCGTCACTTTGAAAAAATTCTGGAAACAGCCATTTCGGCTGCGGTAGAGAAGAAAGGCAACGTTTCGTTGTGCATGGCGGACATAGATTATTTCAAACACTACAACGACTTGAACGGACATCCTGCGGGAGACGCGGTACTGCGGAAGATTGCGGAAATATTCAAAAAGAGCATAAAAGGCTCGGACGTCGTTGCCAGATACGGAGGCGAGGAGTTCATAATCATTTTTCCTGACACGTCAAAGCAAAACGGCTTGAAGTTATGCGAAGCAATCCGAAAAAGCGTCAAAGAGTTCAAGTTTTCCAACGAAGAATGCCAGCCGAGCGGGGACCTTACAGTAAGTTTCGGAGTGGCGGCCTTTCCCGGGGATGCGGATACTGCCGACGAACTCGTCAAGAAAGCGGATTTTGCGCTTTATAAAGCGAAGGAAACAGGAAGAAACAAAGTTATTGCGGCATAAGAACCTTTTTAATCTCCTTCCAGACAGACTCCGAGATAGAGGAAACCTTCCGTTCAGATACTTCTTTCAATCCCGTCAGTTTATGCAGATATTCCTGTCTTAAGGCGTTTATTTTAGCTTCCGTTTCCTTGTCGCCGGCTTCCCTGTATTTTTTTATCTCCCCTGCTATCTGCTCTTCTTTGAAATCCTTAAATTCGTTAATTTTCGACTCAAGGGAAGATGCAATATCCGCGGCATTGTCCTCGGCGCTCTTTATGATTGCACCCGCTTTTTCTTCAGATTTTTTTATCTCCTGCACCTTTTCCATCACCATTTTTTATCCTCGCCGGGAGAAAACGATTCTGCCGTTGCAAATAGTTCCTGTCACCCTGCCTTTCATTTTGCGACCGACAAAAGGCGAATTTTTGCTTTTTGACAATATTTCTTCCTTTCTGTAAAACCATTCAACGCGGGGGTCGAACACCGTTATATCCGCCCTGTTTCCTTCCGCCAGCACTCCCCTGTCAATGCCCATAACCCGTGCGGGGCCGGCAGTGAACAGAGAAACAATCCTTTTTACGGTAAGCCCTGCTTCCTGCAGTTCCATTGCAAGAGACAGAGCCGTTTCAAACCCTATGACGCCGAAAGGTGCGTTTTCAAACCCGGATTCCTTCTCTTCCTCGCTGTGCGGGGCGTGGTCGGTAACAATACAGTCTATTGTGCCGTCCTTCAGTCCTTTGATGAGTGCTTTCACGTCTTTTTCCGTGCGCAGCGGCGGCATCATCTTGGCGTTGGTATTGTAACCCTTTACCGCCTCTTCTGTCAGGAAAAGGTGGTGTACGGCCGCCTCGCAGGTAATGTTCTTGTTTGCCTTTTTCGCCATGCGCACGGCATCGAGAGATTCTTCCGCTGAAATGTGGGCAAGATGCAGTCTTCCACCGGTCAGCCGGGCCAGGGCAATATCCCTGTTCACCATAATTGATTCCGACTGCACCGGAATGCCGCTTAACCCCATTCTGGTGGAAAGCGCTCCCTCGTTCATCACCCCGTTTTTCGAAAGGTTTGCGTCTTCGGAATGGGAGATAACCGGTTTTTTGTATAATTTCGAGTATTCAAGCGCCCTCCTCATTACAAGGCTGTTCATCACGCAGTCCCCGTCATCGGAAAACCCCGCGGCGCCTTCCTGCACCATTTCGCCGTACGGCGGCAGTTCCTTACCTTCCCTGTTTACGGTTATCGCCCCTATGGGCAGAACCTCGCAGTCCGCATCCCTTGCCCTGTCGACGACAAATCTGACAGCAACCCTGTTGTCGAGCGGCGGCGAAGTGTTAGGCATACAGCATACCGTCGTAAATCCTCCGGAGGCGGCTGAAACACTTCCGGTGTATATGGTCTCTTCATCCTCCCTGCCGGGTTCCCGCAGATGGCAGTGTGCATCTATCAAACCGGGAAAAACGTACATGCCTTTTGCGTCTATGATTTTTTCTGCTTTTGCGGTGATATTTTTGGCAATGCGGGAAACAACGCCGTTTTCTGCAAGGATGTCATATCTGCCTTCTTTCAAGGCGCCGGCAGGATTTACCAAGTATCCGTTCTTTATCAGAATTTTCATCGCCCTACATTATATACTTTCAAAAATCCCCCGTCAACCATCTTTCGGTCACGCGAGCTTCATCCTGCGCTTAACGGGTCTCTGGCAGGGAGGCAGGAGAGGATGTCGCCGCAGAGATAGAGGGAGCCGCAGATGCACCAGTCTTTTTTCGTTTTGCGGATATACCTGAAGGCGGCGGAAGGGGCGGGGATAACAGTAACATGGATATCCCGTTTACCCCTCACCCTGCCCCTCTCCCCCAAGGGGCGAGGGAGATTGGCTGTCCTTCTGCCTCTGACAAAACCTGCAAGGATTTCGGGGTCCAGAGAGCGTTCGGTATCAGGTTTTGTAAAAACTATCTCGCCTATATTGTTATTCAACAGCAATATCCGTAACATCTGCCGCCAGTCCTTGTCCTTCAGGATGCCTGTAAGAAAGGAGAACTGCTTGCCGGGAAACACCTCCCGGAGAGTCCCTGAAAGGGTACGCATTCCATCAGGATTATGCGCGCCGTCAATTACAATGACCGGCTTCTCTTTCAGCACCTGGAACCTGCATGGCCAGACCGTGGTTGAAACCCCTTCATAGAGCGCTTCCCGCTCTACCGGAAATTTCATTTTACCAAGAAGCCGGACGGTCTGCACGGCAAGCGCCATGTTTTCCATCTGGTGCCTGCCCAAAAGGGGGGTTTTCAAGGATAAAAGGCGCTCTTTGCCCGCATAAAAGTTAAACTCCTGACCGCAGGGCGATACTGCGGTCCTGCGTACCGTAAAGTCCTTCCTGTAGGTATAAAGTTTTGCCTTTTTCTCCTTTGCCTTTTTCCCTATAACTTCCATCGCCCGTTCTTTCTGCCTTGCGGAAATCACTATGCCGTCCCTCTTGATTATGCCTGCCTTTTCGCTTGCTATCTCCTCATAGGTTTTCCCGAGAAACTGCGTATGCTCCAGTCCTATTTTCGTTATCACCTGAATGTCTGCGGGAAGAACGTTTGTGGAGTCGAATCTTCCGCCCATGCCCACCTCGCAAACCACGATATCCGCCTTCTCGTCCGCAAAACAGGCAAAGGCGATTGCCGTGAGCGCTTCAAAAAAGGTGGGGTACATGTGGTAAGGCTGTGAGCCGAGAAGCTTCCGGAGCTGCCTTATTTTCGATACCAGGTGTTTTTCTTCAACCGGTTTTCCGTTGAATACTATTCTTTCGCCGATATGCACAAGGTGCGGGCTGGTGTAAAGCCCGGTGCGGTAACCCGCGCAGGTGAGCACATGCGCAAGGGTCTTTGCCACCGAACCCTTGCCGTTGGTGCCGGCTATGAGAACCGACGGATATTTAAGGTGGGGATTGCCAAACGCTTCAAGAAGATGCTTGGTCTTGTCCAGCCCCAGTTTTATCCCGAAATCGGTAAGTTGCTGTAAGAATTCCAACTCAGGAAGCGGTTTCATAGATGTATGATTTTGAGTATTTTCCCTATGGATTCCTTCAGGTCGGCGCGTTTCGCAATGATATCCACCATCCCGTGCTCGTAAAGAAACTCTGTCCGCTGGAATCCGGGCGGCAGTTTCTGCCTTATGGTCTGTTCGATAACCCTGGGACCCGCAAACCCGACAAGCGCTTTCGGCTCGGCGATAATCACGTCCCCGAGAGATGCGAAACTCGCCGCGATACCGCCCATGGTGGGGTCTGTCAGTACGGACAGATAAAGAAGTCCCGCCTTTTTCATTTTTCCGACGGATGCAGAGGTCTTTGCCATCTGCATCAGAGAGATTACGCCTTCATACATTCTTGCTCCGCCTCCGCCTCCGGACACGCAGACCAGAGGCATTTTTTTCTCAACCGCATACTCCGCCGCCCTGACAAACTTTTCACCGACTACCGAGCCCATACTGCCCATAATGAAACCTGCATCTATAACAGCAATCATGCAGGGCACCCCGTCAATTTTGCACTCGCCGGTAACGATTGCCTCCTTCAGCCCTGTCTTTTGCATCTCTTCTTTCAATTTATCCGTATATGCCTTGACGCCCGTAAACCCGAGCGGGTCGGCTGAAAGCAGAGACGTCCACAGTTCCTTGAACGAATCATGGTCTGCAAGCATTTTTATCCGGTCATACGCGGTCATCCTTCCGTAAAACTCGCAGTGCGGACACACCTTGAGGTTTTCTTCCCACTTCTTTTTATATATGAGTTTTCCGCACTGTTCGCATTTCAGCCACAGGTCTTTCTTTATCTCCGGCTTTTCCTTCGGCTCTATCTTTATGTAACGTTTCCGTCGGAATATCATTTTAGCACTCCCGCTTCAGTCAGAACACCCCGGATTTTCTCCAGACTTACGGGAGACGGCGGAGTAAGAGGCAGTCTCCATTCCGGCTGTACCATACCCATCAGCCCCAGAGCGGCCTTAACGGGTATGGGGTTTGTTTCCACGAACAGAACCTTGAATACCGGCAGGAGTTTTAGGTGTATGCGGCGGGCTTTTTCCCAGTCGCCGGCAAGCGCCGCTTCCGTCATTTCCGCAACCTGCAACGGCACCACGTTGGCCGCAACCGAGATTACCCCCGCTCCGCCAACCGCCATTATAGGCAGGGTAAGCGAATCGTCGCCCGACCAGACTATGAAGTCCTTCCCGCACAAAGACAGGATTTTGCTTACCTGGTCAAGACTGCCGCCTGCTTCCTTTATCCCTATGATGTTTTTGACCTGCGACAGTTCGTACACGGTTTCCGGAGGAATGGAAATGCCTGTTCTTGACGGTACGTTATACAGTATAACCGGCAGGGAAACGTTTTCCGCCACTTTTTTATAATGCAGGTAAAGTCCCGCTGGCATCGGCTTGTTGTAGTACGGGGTTATCAGAAGAACCGCATCCGCTCCTGCTTTTTCCGCGGCCACGGACAACTCAACCGCCTCACGGGTATTATTAGAACCCGTCCCCGCTATCACAGGACAGCGTCCGCCCGCGACATCCACGGTATACTTTATCAGGTCGTTGTGCTCGTCCATAGACATCGTGGCCGGCTCTCCCGTGCAACCCGCCGCAAGAATGGCGGAAGTCCCGTTTTTAATCTGGAATTCTATAAGATTTTTGTAGGCCTCTTTGTCTATTTTGTCGTTTTTTACCGGTGTTACGATTGCCACTATCGAACCCTTTAGATTCATTGTTCCCTCCTACATGCGGAATCTTATGTCTTGCACGCCGCCGCCCGCTTCCCGCAGACGGGCAAGTATGGCGCTTCTTTGCATAGCAAGCGCGGACAGGAAGCAACTGCTGTCCACTTTGACAAACAGCGTACCGTTTCTTAAAAACTCCACGTAACTGTGCGCCCTCATGTTTTCATCCACTACCCTGCACCACAAACTTTCTATATCCCCGCCAATCCGTGTATTATCCCGCGGCTTCACCGCTTTTCCGGATGTTGCACGGGAAGGTATGTTTTTCATTGACGGCACTACCCTGCCGATAATGTCTCCTATCTTTTCCACTTTACTCCGAATTCTTCTTTTGTGGGAGAGGTCTCCTGACCTCGAAATATCGGCATCGGGAGATGCCTCCCACATTAAAGCGGGGAATATTGATTCCCCTTTTTTTTAATCCAGTTTCAGCGGCATCGCAACGTAAAGATACTCCGCATTTTTCTCGCCTCTCATGATTATGGGGCTTTTTTCACTGCTGAATCCGAGCACAATCCTGCCTTCTTCCGCCTTATGCAAAAAATCTATCAGGTAGTTTGGAGGAAACGCAAGGTCTTGTTCTTTGTCCTCGTTATATTCTATTTCCAGTTTCTCGTTTGCCTGTCCCACATCGGGACTGGTGACGGAGAACATCATGACGTTTTTCCCTATACTCAGCCTGACCTTATTGTACCTGTCGCTGGTAAAAAGAGAGATTCTTTTAAGCGTCGACAGGAATTCTTCCTTGCTCACTGAAGCATATTTCAGTTGTTTCTCGGAAGGAATAACCTTGCCGTAATCTGGAAAATCCTCACTGCCCGCCAGGAGTTGAGAAACCAGATAGGTGTTTCCAAAATTAAACACTATCTGGTTTTTACCTATGGAAACATCTATATTTTCATCAATATCCGCCAGCATGCCGAGGATACCCATCAGCTTGAACGGCAATAGGCATTTATAAGGATTGACATATTTCTCTCCGGTACCCGTGATTTTAAACAAGGACAAACGCTTTGTGTCTGTGCCTATAAAATTAAGGGAGTCTTCTTTTATTTCAAACAGCCCGCCCCTGAAATGCGGTCTGGGCTCTTCAGGGTCTATACAAAATCGTACCTTGTCAATTGCGTTGCTTAACTTTTTTCCATTTATTTTTACAGAAACGTCTCCGGTGAATTTAGGCAGTTTCGGAAATTCATTGTCATCCATACAGGGAAAGGAATATTTTGAATCATTGCATATTACTTCCGCCGAATTTTCCTTCTTTGTGATTTTCACTTCCGCATCAGGAAGTTGTTTGACAAGAGAAATAAACTTTCTTCCGGTTATTACCATACTGCCTTTTTTAAACTTATCGCATTCAAGGCCGAGTCTTAAAGTGTTCTCAAGGTCGGTTGCTGTCAAGAAAACCCCTGTCTCTTTTGCCTCGAAAAAAATGCCATTTGTTATCATAATAGCAGGTTTCGCAGGTAATATGCCTTCAATTTTTCCACATTCCTTTTTCAACACACCACTCTTTATTATTATCTCCATATTAATCCTCCGTCGTATTAATGTAGGTTTTTTTTGTTGAAAGTTTTTGTAAGACTATATCTATTAAATATTTACATTGTGTATAAAATGTGAAAACCTATCTTTCTATCCCTTTTTTTATCTCATCAATTACACCCTTTACATATTCATCGTTATTATATAAGTTTTTTATCTTTTTATGGGCATATAATACCGTTGTATGGTCTTTTCCGCCAAATTTAACCGCAATTGAATGAAGGGAATTATTTGTAAGTTCCCTACTTAAAAACATTGCTATCTGCCGCGGCATTAAAACATTCTTCAACCTGCTCTTACTCATCAATTCTTCTTCTTTTATTTTAAAATATTCACATACGGATGACGTTATGATGTCAAGGTTGATTATAACCTTTTTTTTGTAATACTCTCCATCCATTATTTCATTTATCAATTTTTTATCTATATCCCTGTTTAAAAGACTGGATAGTGCAAAAATTCTATTTAATACTCCTTCAAGCATCCTTACATTATCCTGTACATTCTCCGCAATGTAAAATATTATATCATCATTCACGTTAATATTTCTCGTTTCACATTTCTTTTTCAGTATCGCAACGCGTGTTTCAAAGTCCGGCGGCTGTATGTCCGCTACCAGTCCCCATTCAAACCTTGAGATGAGGCGTTTTTCAAGAAAAGAGATTTCATTCGGCGGCCTGTCGCTTGAAAGAATAATCTGTTTTCTCTGGTCGTATAAAAAGTTAAATGTGTGGAAAAATTCTTCCTGTGTGCCTTCTTTACCCGCAATAAAGTGAATGTCGTCTATAAGGAGAAAATCGATTTTTCTGAACTTCTGCCTGAAAACCTGCGTTGTTTTATTTTTTATACTCTGTATAAATTCATTCAAATATACCTCTGCCGGTATGTATATGATGCTGACCTCGTCTCTGGCTGTTACAAACTGCCCGATTGCCTGCATGAGGTGGGTTTTGCCCAGTCCGAATCCGCCATATAAAAACAGCGGGTTGTATGCGATGCCCGGCGACTGCGCGACTGCGAGGGCCGCGGCGTGGGCAAGCCGGTTGCCCGAGCCCACCACGAAGTTGTCGAATGTGTAGCCCGGGTTAAAATTGGCAAAGCTATGGATTTTTACGGACTTTTTCTCTTCCGTTCCGCTGTAAAGGAGTTCTATGTCCGGCTGCCAGCCAGCCGTATTGAAAAACTCCTCTTTTATCACATCCATAAAAGGGACGAAGCCGCGTTCAAACGTCATGTTCGGTACTTCAAGTTTCAATACATGCCCGTCCGCCTCCCTGAACCTGACGGGTTTTATCCATATATCAAAAGCCCTCGAGTTGTTCAGTCTTTTTTCAACCCTTTCAAGGGTGTCTTTCCACGCTCTTTCCATGTTTTTTACACAAGATATCCACAGGTTATACACATATCTTAACCTTTTTCAGGTGTTTCGTCCACAGCATTTTTTATATTTCTTGCCGCTACCGCACGGGCAGGGGTCGTTTCGCCCTACTTTTTCTTTGTTTTCGACAGGCTGTATGGGCGCCGGTACAGGAAGGGGCCCCATTCTGCTTTGCTGCATTTCCGGAGCTATAACCGGAGGCGCCGCTTCCGTTGGTTTTTGCCCTGCCGATGCGGTATCAAACTGGTCAAATGTTTTATGGCTGTAGGTTACCGCTGCCGGCTGGGGCTGTCCTGTTTTTGCGGGCGGAGGTCCTTCCTTTATCTGGACCCTGAACAGGTAAGAAAGAATCTCTTTTTTTACAAAAGACAGCATTGCCTGAAACGCTTCATACCCTTCGTGCTTATATGCCAAAAGGGGGTCTCTCTGCGCATACGCCCTTAAACTGATTCCTTCGCGCAGTTCGTCAATTACCCGCAGGTGTGCTTTCCACCGGTTGTCTATCGCCTGCAGCATGATGATTTTCTGTATCTCCGCAAGGTACTGACCTGCTTCCTGCTTCTTTGCTCCGTAAACATCGTTGACCTGTTTCAACAGGGCGTTTTTAAGGTTGTCCCTCCAGTAGGCAGGGTTTTGTATCGTTTCCGCCGGAGGCAGGTCCGCTTCTATTCCGAACGTGTTTGAAATCAGAAGTTTAAAATGTTCCATGTTCCACATGAACGGTTTTACCTGAAGGTTCATGAATTCCTCAAACCCGTCATCTACCGTTTCTTCCATGAACTCCCGGATGTATGTGTCTATGTTTTTGCCTTCAAGGATGTCCTGCCTTATGGCGTAGATTATTTTTCTCTGTTCATTCAGCACGTTGTCGAACTCAAGGAGTTGCTTCCGTATCTCGAAATTCCGCGCCTCCACCTTCTTCTGGGCGTTGTTAATCATTTTTGTAATGAGCGGATGTTTGATTGTCTCGCCTTCGGGCAGGTGTCCCATGATGCCTGCCATGCGGTCCTTTGCGCCGAAAATCCTCAACAGGTCGTCGTCCAGCGACAGGTGGAACTTTGAAGAGCCCGGGTCGCCCTGTCTGCCTGCGCGCCCCTTCAACTGGTTGTCTATGCGGCGCGCCTCGTACCTTTCACTGCCTATGACGTGAAGGCCTCCAGCCGCGGCAACCTTCTCGTGTTCTTCTCTCCATGGAGAGGTGTATTTCTCGAGAAGTTGTTCATAAACCTCTTTAAACTCTTCAGGCGTTTTTTCAAGTTCTTCGCGCGCCTTCTGCCATTCTTCCTCGTATCGGCTCCTGTTGTTTTCGTACTCTTCGCGCGCCTTGGACAGGTCCGCGTCATATTTTGCGTGCTCCTTTTCGTACTCTTCGAGCAGTTGCTTGTATTGTTTTTCGGCGGAGACATAGTCTTCTTCAAGTATGGCGGACTTGATGCGTTTTTCCACAGATTTCCGCGCGTCGAGAAAAGGGTTGTACAGGCGACTCTCTTTTTCCCTGAAATCTCTCAAAACATCCGTCAGCGCTTCCCTGCTTGCGCCGATGCGGCCGGCGGTGTCCTGAATGCATTCAAGATAGCCGGCGGTTCTTTTCCGCATTTTCACAAAAAAGTCCGGTTCTCCGTCAGATGCAAACCTGTCGGTAAAAGACAATTCAAGAACGTCGAACAGCCTGTTTACGGAATTTTTGTACCGGTCCAGAAGGTGCAGGATTTTTTTTCTGCCTTCGGTGGAGTCCGCCTCCGAACTGTTTAGAAGTTCCGTCAGCTTGTTTCTCGTTTCCTCAACGTCTTCGTCCGCAACGATGCCGAACCGTTCTCTAAGGGAATTCCTGAAGGCAAGGTAGTCCCTGTACGTCCTGCCCGCCGCTTCTTTGAAATCTTTCAGTCGTTCCGGTTTGTCTTTAAATGTGTTCTGCGCTTCAGCGAGGTCCGCGGACGCGCTGTCGTGTATTTCCTTCAGTTTCAACAGGCGGGATTCGTATTTTTCGTAAGCGCCGGCGCTGTTTTTGTAAAAGACCGTCTTTTCAAACAGGTCGTTTGCCTTTCTATCGAGGGCGAAAAAGACGGATTCCTTTTCATTCAGCAGGGAACGGATGGATGAAAGTTTCTCTTTGTGGGAGCGTTCCGCTTCAGACAGTCGGTTTTTATAGGAGTTTTCTATCTCCGCAAGCGCTTCCGCAAACTCCTGCTGTTTGTTTTTGTCCCCTGAACCGGTTCTTTTGCGCGACCAGATTACCCTGATGGTCTCTTCCCTCGCGAGGATTTCGGGATTGCCGCCAAGGATGATGTCAACGCCCCTGCCTGCCATCTGGGTTGCGATGGTGACGGCTTTCGGACGTCCCGCCTGCGCGATAATGGCGGCTTCCGCTTCATGGTTTTTCCCGTGAAGAACCTTGTGAGGGATGCTTTTTCTGCTTAAAAACCTGCTAAGTTTCTCCGCTTTTTCTATGGAGATGGTTCCTACCAGAACGGGGCGCCCCGTCTTGTAAATCTCTTCTATTTCCGCGGTGACGGCGTTGAATTTTTCCTGTTCTGTCCTATAGATTTCGTCGTCGTGTTCTGTGCGCCGGAGTTGCTTGTTTGTCGGCAGAGCCATTACGTCGGTGTTGTAGATTTCCTTGAATTCCACCGCTTCGGTGAGAGCGGTTCCCGTCATGCCGGCGATTTTTCCGTACAGCTTAAAGTAGTTCTGGAACGAGATGGTCGCAAGGGTCTGGTTTTCCCTTTCAATCTTTACGCCTTCTTTCGCTTCTATCGCCTGGTGCAGTCCGTCGCTCCAGCGCCTGCCGGGCATAATCCGCCCGGTAAACTCGTCCACTATCACAACCTGTCCTTCTTTGACGATGTATTCCTTGTCCCTTTTGAAGAAGTTATGCGCCCTGAGCGCCTGGTTGATGTGGTGCACCCGCTCGGTGTTGGACCCGTCGTAAAGGTTCTGGATGCCCATCAGCCGTTCGCACTTGTGGATTCCCTCGTCTGTAAGGGCGGCGGACTGGCCTTCCTCGTCCAGCGTGAAGTCGGCATCTTTGTTCAGTTTTCTGACCAGACGGTCTATTTCGTAATACAACTGAGTAGTTTCTTCAGCGGGACCGGAGATAATAAGCGGCGTGCGCGCCTCGTCTATAAGTATGGAGTCCACCTCGTCTATGATGGCGTAGTTCAGTTCTCTCTGCACCTGGGATTCTTTGCGCACCGACATGTTGTCCCGCAGATAGTCAAACCCGAATTCGCTTCCGACTCCGTAGGTGATGTCGCAGTTGTAGGCATCTTTTCTTTCCGCAGGCCGCAGGTATAAGAATCTCGAGTCCGCGGGCAGGTATGCGGGGTCGAAAACGAATGCGGATGCCGAGTATGGCCCTTTTGCATCTTTCCAGGATATGATGCATCCGGTGGTCAGTCCGAGATAGTCGTAGATTGCGCCCATCCACTGGGTATCTCTCTTGGCAAGGTAGTCGTTTACGGTTACAAGGTGGCAGCCTTTCCCTTCAAGGGCGTTAAGAAAAAGAGGCAGGGTGGCGACAAGGGTTTTTCCCTCGCCGGTGGTCATTTCCGCTATCTTTCCCTTGTGCAGAACCATTCCCCCGAGTATCTGCACGTCGAAATGGCGCATGTTAAGGGTTCTTCTCGCCGCTTCCCTTGCGAGAGCGAAGGACTCCACCAGAAAATTGTCGGCGGGCTCTCCCCCGCGAATTCTTTTTCTGACGGCTTGCGTCCGGGAGCGCATCTCTTCCTTTGTCAGCGCCTTGACCTCTTCTTCTGTGCCATTGACCCCTTTCAGCAAAGAGAGCATCTCCTGCATGATGAGACATTTATCTCTGTTGAACAGGCGGTTGACGAAGTATTTTGTGCCGGGGTTCAGGGACTTGAAATCGGAAAAGAGTTGTTCGTAATATTGCACCGGAAAAGCACCTCCAATTAAAATCGGGGTTCGGGGTCAGGATTTAGGAATTCAGGGCATAAATTATGTTGTCCCGAATCCCAAACCGCTAATCCCCATCTGTAGAGTGCCGGGGGGCAGAATCGGACTGCCTACGCCAGCCTTTTCAGGGCTGCGCTCTACCAATGAGCTACCCCGGCTCAAAATACCGGCATGATTTCATCCAGAGAGCTTTGTTGGCTGCGTCGTCAGCATCGTGCGGCGTACCATAGTACGCCTCCTTGCTTTCTCCTTGCCGCCTTGCTCTCTGGCGAACTCAACCGGTATTATTATACGACGGATGACACATTCTCCAAAACCAGAGATAAGGATACCAGAAACTTTTTCTCCTGTCAACAATTATCGCAGGAAGAGTTTTCCACAGGTTTTTCACAATCCGCACAGAAACTCAAATGTTGCGTCACTGAATCCGGGCAGCCCCTCGTGTCCGAAATCCGGATAGATGGACAAATGTTTCTTTGACCGTATCTTGTTATAGGCGGCGAACTGCGTGGACGGCGGGCATGTCGTATCCATGAGACCTGTTCCCAGAAGGATTTCCGCTTTTATGCGGGGCGCCAGATACTGCACGTCAATGTATCCCAGCCGGGTAAAAATTTCTTTTTCCCGCAGATGAAGCGGGTCAAACACCCGGAAAAACGTTTTCAGTTCCCCATAAGCGCCTGCGGCAAGGTCCATATCCCAAACCCTTTTATAGTCGCACAGGAACGGGTGTAGCGGAGCGGCTCTTTTTATTCGCGGTTCAAGCGCCGCACATGCCAGCGTCAGCCCGCCTCCCTGGGAGCCGCCGAAGGCTCCTACGCGTGCGCCGTCCACCTCCGGCATTGCCATCGCAATGCCTGCTATCTGTGCGCAGTCAAGAAAGATTGAGCGGAAAAGCAGTTTTTCGGGAGCGTCGTCCAGTCCGCGTATTATATGGCCGTGGAAAGTATTGCCTTTAACGCCTCCCCTGTCTTCCGACTGGCCGCCCTGTCCTCTGCAGTCGAGAGCAAAGAAGGAAAATCCCTGCGCGACATATCCGTATTTTTCAACCCATTCCCCGCCGTTGCCGGAATATCCGTGCAGCATCACTACCGCGGGATGTTTTGCAGGGGACTTTTTGGGGCGCATGTATTTGGCGTGTATCCGTGCGCCCCCCACTCCGGTGAAATACAGGTCAAAACACTCAACGAAATTCGCTTCGCTCTTGCGCGGCACCAGTTTCACCTCAGGGTCAAGGGAATGCATCTCATTCAGTCCTTTGTCCCAGTATTCGTCAAAATCATCAGGACGGGGATTGACCCCCTGATACTTTTTCAACTGCTCGAGAGACATATCGACTATCGGCATGTAATCCTCCTTTGCCCCCGTTTTCCTTTAAGGGGAACACCTAATCCCGAGTCCCTAACCCCTGTTTTTTGTGCAGCGAGGGGTTTATGGTTTAGAAAAAAACGTATATTATCAAAATACAAATGCATTGTCAAACGGAATTATGCTTCCC
>CAYPTS010000027.1:0-22618 GCA_964413825.1 uncultured bacterium | reverse complement strand
GCAGACATGAGATGCCGCGCATAGTTGAATTCGTCCCGGAACTGCCGAAAACACCTACGGGCAAGGTATTAAAGCGCCTGCTTAAGTCAGGCAGAAAACCTCTCTATTAAAACGATTTTTATTTTAAAAAGGAGAGCGCTGCTATGGGGGGGGGACATATACGAAATAAAGAGACTCTACGGGGACAGGTTGACCTTCTTCGGAGGAATAAGCCTGCGGAAAACATTGACATGCTGATAAAAACTCTACAGTCACAGTAAAGGAGGAAAACAATGAACAGAAAAGGAAAAGAGATTCGGGGTCTCGCATACGCATTTGCAGTTCTGGCGGTCTTCATTGCAGGTTTCTTGCTTTGCTCCCCGTGCGCGCACGCGGAACAGAATGAATTTCCTTTGAAGGATGGAGATACATGGGTAATGGCGGGTGATTCCATCACCGCACAGCATCTGCACAGCAATTATTTCGAGGCATTTTGCTATGCAAGATTCCCAAAATGGACGTTTCACTTCCGCAATTCCGGCGTAGGCGGAGCCACCATTACTTCGACAATTGCCCGCTTTCCATGGGACGTTAAAGCATGGAAACCCACGATAGTCAGCGTGGAACTGGGCATGAACGACTCCGGCGCAGGACCCGACAGTGTTCCTGCATATATCGCTAACATGAACAAACTCCTCGACTATATAAACAAGGCAGGTGCACGTCCGGTATTGTTTACGGCAAGCCCGGTAAATGACGGAACCACGAGCAGGAATCTCAAGGGCAGAAATATCACCATAGACAAATACTCAACCGCACTTGCCGAACTGTCTGCAAAACAAAACATACCTTTTGCCGACCAGTTTCATACGCTCCTGGACCTATGGGGAAACAATAAACCCCTCGAAAATATGGTAAGGTTCGCCGATAGCGTGAAACTGACGGTAAAAAATCCTGACATACCCGGCAGGGAGATACTGAACCGGTGGATTGACACATGGGACAAGAGCGGTATGCAAAAAAAGGGTATCAACCTTACGGGTGATTCCATACATCCGGGTCCGGCGGGACAGATGACAATGTGCGCAGTTCTCCTGCAGGAACTGAATGCGCCGGGACTGGTAAGCAGGGCAACAATCAATTGTTCCGGCAATACGGCAGTTCTGGCCGAAGAAGTGAATTGCCGTGTTACAAACTTGAAACTGGAAAAAGACGTAATTTCTTTCGACAGGCTGGATGAATCACTTCCCATGCCGGTCCCCAACGACTGCCGGACGGCACTGGTAATTTTGCCGTCCATGGAAGATTTAAGTCAGTGGCTGATAACAGTCAAAAACATCCGGGCAGGAGACTATGACGTAACCATTGACGGAATAAAGGTTGCCACTGTCCCGTCTGCTGCTCTTGAAAAGATATGGAACATGGGCTTCATGGATAAGGGTCCGGTTGCGGATCAGTGCAGACAGATTCTTTTGCTTGTCAGCCAGAAAGAACAAGTGGTTTCGCAGTGGCGGGCAAAATCCAAAGCCGTTCTTACGACAACAGTTCCGACAGATGCAGACAAAGCGGCCATCGAACAACTGTTAAAGCAGGTTCTCGATGCAGATGTAAGGATCAGGGAATCTGCACAGCCGAAAGTGCATCATTTTGTTATTGCCCCGGCGCGTTCCGGCATTTGATTTTTTGTCCCTGAATTTTCTTCAGAGCCACCTCGCGGGCTTGAACCGCGGGCCTGAGCATTACAAAAGAATTCCAGATACATGGGACTCTGCCGGCATCCGTATTGTGGTAGTAGATCTTCTTTTTGATGCTTAAAGAATTCTTATCCATGTTGCCCCTCAAGTCCTACATGTAGTCCCCGGGTACATTCTGCGAACGGCTCAGATTTATCCGAAGCCGAAATAGACACCTTTCAGTATTCCGCCTTGGCTGCTCTTACCATACTTTCCCTGGTATTGCCTTTTCAATATGTTGCCCAGACTGTTGGTGACCGATATGGTTATTTCGTTTTCGCCTTTTTTAAGAGCCTCGCCAGTATCGAATACATACGGATGCCACGCCCTGGCCCCCAGGGATATACCGTTGGCTTCAGATTCTACAACAGTGAATGCGTCTTCCACCACCAACCGGGAGATGCCCGTAACTTCTTCCATATGTATCTTCTGCCTGTATATTCCCGTTCCGGCGAAGTAAGGATATCCCTGTTCTGTCCACGAACCCGTTTTAATCCTGCCTTTCGGGCGGGTTAGTATTTTCTTGCCGTTCACCGCGAAGTTTCCGGATATGACCACCGGGTCTATGAAATACTGGTGCCTGAAATACGGCAAATCGTACCCTTGCCAGGGAGAGGTTTTTACCCGTAACGCAAAATTGTTTTTGCCTTTTTTGCATAAAGCCGCTATGTCAAATCCTGCATTTTCGCCGTCCCATAATACAAACTTTCCAGGTTTTTCCGCTTGCTTCCCGTTTACTACAAGCATATCCCAGCGCTTATTGTCAGCAATCAGTTTTAAATCCCGGGGAATGAATCCGAGATTAAATTCTCCCCTCACCCAGTAGTATGGACTTTCTTTTTGCGTAAAGCACATGGGAATTTCTTCTTCAACTATCTTCTGCCAGGCGCCGTCCATGGGCTGTTCATGCCATCGTTTTATAAAGCCTTCCGCCAGCGGGTCAAGCCTGAAAAACAAGGCAGGCAGATAATGGTTCTCCGGACGGACGGAAAAATCCCATTCTTCGTCCATCCTGACAATGCGGTTAAATTTGTTTTTCCATGCAGGCATTGATGTCACGGGCTTGGCGCCGGCTGTCTTTGTACCGGGTACGGAAACAATGAAGGACTGTTCGCGCGCCAGAGTTATATCCACCAGGATTTCCATGCCTTTTCTTTTCACAGGCACGGCATAAATCTTTCCCGTATCCACATCCATGATTTCGGTAGTGCCGGCGAGATTATGGGAAAGGGTGAATTTTTTTTCTTCATCCGTCCCGTTGGCAAGAAAGATTAAATATCCGTTCTTGTCCTTCCTTGCCGTTGCCGTAACCTGTTCGCTGCCTGCTCCTGAAATGCTCCATTTCGGGGTTACATGCTTTAATATTTTGCCGGCCAACTGCAAACTGAACTCCCGTTCATTTCGTTTTTTGAACGGGACTGAAGACGCTTTTTCTAATTGTAACGGTAGCAGTGCTCTCTTATTGTCCGCCACGGTCCATTCGGGGATGTTTCCCGCAAAAATGACTGTGCCGCCTGAACGGGAAAATGCATCCAAAATTTCTGCGCATTCCGCATCCAGCCCGTAAGCGCAGGGGATGACGATTACCCTGAATTTTGCGTTCGGGCATTTCAGTATTCCCTTATCCGCTTTCGACTCTTTCAAGATATCTTCAAACAAAAGTTCGTAATCTATATGGCTTTTGGCAAGTGCGTCCAAAGTGCCGATAAATACTTCCTGCATATGTGCGGTTTCGTACGAACCATTTATCTCCCGGTTTACAGTGCTCATGGCGGATGTTTTGGGATACAAAACAGCCGTTTCCGCATCAAGCGTTCCTGTGGCGGCGAATAAAGAAACCCTTCTGCAGTAATCGGAAAAAATCCTGTAATATTTCCACCAGGGCTGGGTAAAGTGTTTTCCGCTTACTGAACGTTTCCGGAATCCGGATATGCTGTAGGTAAAGGTATTGTCGTTGATAAGGTTGATGCCCATGGCGGCGAGCCAGTCATTGTCCTTTTTCTGTCCTGCAATGGAGGCGTTCCAGTTCCTGACACCGAAGGCTTCGCACATGGTCCTCTCCGCTCCGGAATATCTTGCGGTGCTCGAAACAAGTTTTGCGGTGATATTCAAGCTTTTCCGTAAGTAAGAATCATTCAACCAACCGGAAAGCATGTCCATTCCCGGAACCTGCATGTGTTTGAGGACTTCGTGTATGTCTCCGTTTGCAATTATCTGTCCCAGGAATTTCTCTTCCCATATGCAATGCCCTGTACTTAAGATATTGTGCTTGCCACACCAGTCGGCTACCTGCCTGCTGAAGTTTACGGAGAATAAGTCCGCTATCAATTTCCAGTAGTGGACGCGCACTGTCCGGTAATCTCCTTCCTCGGAATAAAGCCGGTATAGATTGTTTTTCAGGCCGTAGCCGTATTTTTTTTTGAATGCCTTGAACAAATTTTTTGTCCAGGGCCTTGTCGGCATGGTTATTCCGTTGTCCTGATATATCTGCTCCCTGTTTGCGTAAGGCTCGTCAAAGAAAAACCCGGCCAATGTCGTCCCGAAATATTTCATGAACCGTTTTTCGTATTGCCCGTGGATGCAGGACATCCAGCATTTGACCGCATCCCTGTCCATAAGGTCGCAGTAGCCGTGCTGATGCCATGAGGATAGAGTGCCGGTGCTGTTCAAATCTATGATTTCTATGGGTGTTTTGATATATATCCACAGATCTCTGATTTGTTTTCCCAGAACGGGTTTTTGTGCAGGCTGACAGGCAGGATTTTTCTGCCTTTTGTATGGAACTCGGCGTGAAGTATATCATGGGGGAAATTTACCCGGTAACAGGCGCCTTCGGGAATAGAGACCTGTTTGACGGACATGTTCCACGAGCGGTATTCGGGATATTCTTTTACCATGTACCCGCCGGCCGTGCCGCTTGGCCAGTTTAACTCGTCGTATATCCATGCTTTCATGCCCAGATTCCGGCAGTGTTCCAGGGTGAATTTTATGTAATCCCACCAGCTTTCCTGCAAAAAATGCGGGTATTCAAGTCCGTATACGGCAAAGATGAAAAACTCGGCAATCCCTTTTTCCTTCATGTCTTTCATTTGTTTCAGCATTTCCGGTTTCCGCATCTTGCCTGTCCACATCCACCACGGTACAGGGCCGAAGTCCTGCGGCAGGCTGGTAAATTCTTCGGCAAATGCTTTTCGCTTGTACACTACATGCACCTCCCTTCTTCAAAATCTCCTGTCGTGAATTTTCCCTTTTTTTACTTTGCGTTGGCCGGCGCCAGCTCCGCTTTTACCGCTTCGGCGATTTCCGGAGCAGACAGGATATTGCCCAGTTCCGTCATCTGAAACGCCTGTGCCCCTGCCTGCCTGACGACTTGTATTTCTTTACGGATACGTTCCGACGATTTACGAAAGTTCTTTGCGTGGCAGGCAATGAATGGTGCGCCGAGACTGCCGGGATGGTATTTGTCCTGATTGTCTACCACTACTTGCGTATACCTATGGATTTTATCATAATCCCAATACGGTTCATACGCCCATGAAACCGTTTGGCCGCAGTAATCCACCGCCAGCCGGTTTCCGTACAAAATATCCGGCAGAAAGACAGGGTAAACATGGCAGGTAGTTTTAATATCCGGATTTAAAGACTTTGCATATTTTACCAGCTGTTCATAGAACCATACGATATCCTCGCGGCTCAGATGGTTAGACGCCTCATTTACCGGTATGCCGGGATGCTCTCCGATATATTCCTGCAGTCTGGCAAGACAGGCAGGACAATTGCACCGACGGTAATTTTTATAGCCGATAAAATCAAATGCAATGCCGTCATAACCCGCACTGATGCCTTCCTGTATTGAACTCCATGCGTATGTCAGCGCAACGGGAGAGCGCAAACAATAAACATCCGAATGTAGGACTTCCCTGCTGTCATTTAACGGTTCACCGCCACTCTGATAGTCTTTTTTTTCTTTCAGGCTCGAAGGCAACACAATCTCATCGGGAGCAAGCACCTGAATACCCTCTTTCTGCCGGGTATTGAACCCTATAACATAGTATGATTCAACCCCGTGTTCTCTGCAGTATTCAACCAGGTGCTTCCGGTTGGGGGGATTCCATGCGATAGCGTTGAAGCCAAGCGATTTCGCCTGGCTGACAGCTTCTTCTATGTCGGCATCGGTCTTTCCCTGCATATTCCAGACCCACACCAGCTTCCATTTCAGGCCTTTTCCAGCATCGGAAAATCTTACAAAGCCCCACCTGCTCAGCAGGTGTGAATTTACGGCGCCGATAACGGGCCATGTCAGGTAAAGAAATCTATTGTCCTGTTTTTTTTCCATGGCAGCTGTTCTACGACCGAGATGCATGCGCCACACATCTCCCGTGTTCGGAGGCGAATCAGCACCAAACTTCCGCAGAGACGCAAAGGGAATTGCAATTTCCGCCGACCAGCCGCTATCGCTGTCACCGGGTTTATTAAGCGTTCCTCTGTGACGAACCGCACTCTTCAGCCCGGGGCACGTCCACTTATCATTATAATTATCGGGAGCAGTCAGGTCCGGCCATTTAGCTATTTTTTTCGAGTCATATCCTTCTTTTATGCGTACGTTAAAAACCGCGTTCAGGATACTGATGTCGAATTTTATGTGGTCTATGCCGTCGTCGTCCGGGTCCAGGTAAACCTTGCAGAAGTTTTCCCGGGTATCCAGGCTGAACTTGACCCCGTCATCCCGGCAGAAACCCTGAAGATTAGATTCCATGATATTAAACCCGATATACAAATACTCTTCGTCCCACAACATCTTTGCCCAGCTTTCATGTTCCGGGGTCTCCCCTGTTTTTATGTCAGCCAGGACTATTCGTTCGGCATTCTCCCATACAGGGTCTGTCAGCGCTCCGTCAACAACAATATTTCCTCCAGCACGGCGGCACAGGTATTCGCTTATTTGCAGCCGGTATCTGTTGCCTTCCGGCGCTGTCCCCGACACTGCGACGCCTGCCGTAGTTGTTAATATCAGAAAAGCGCCAAAGCGAAACAATAATTTGTTCATTTCGGTTCCTCTTATCCCCTGATTCGGAGAACCATCCTTTAACGCTCGTCCCTGCACTGAATATGTGCAACTATATCACACTGCTTCCCTCCGCGGAAAAATCTATATCCATCACTTTCGCTATGGTCGGAGCGAAGTCTATTATTTCCCCGGACGGGATGATGGTGTTCCTTGAACTTTCCTGCAGAGCGCCGCCGCTGATAATAAAGGTAGTACGCCGGGGGCAGTTTATCTTTGTATCCGACGGGCTGTTTGTTTTGAAGTCCCACAGCCGGCATTCGTACGGCGGCTGATGGTCGGAACAGTAGTTTGCCAGTTCATCTTCCGGGACGCCTTTCTTCCTGCCTTCGGCAACGGCTATCTCACATCCGTAGTGACACCCGTGGTCGGAGCCGATGAATAGAAAGGTTTCATCCCACCACCCGTTTTCCTTGAGAAACTCCGTTACCATCCACAGGAGTTTATCCAGGTACAGGAGAGAATGATGTTTGTCTTCCGTATATGCAGCCCCTTCTTTATATACCGGGCAGTTGCCTGTCATATCATACTGGGCAAGATAAAGCAGCGCCATCTTCCAATCCGGGTTGCCCATCATCCAGTTAAAACAGTACTGCGAAGTCAGGTAATCGGAGAAATAAGAGCCCCATCCGCATGTAATGTCGCGCGCTTTCCACCAGCCACTCTGCATCCACGCATCCGAGCCGAAACTGCCCACCTTACCTTCGGGAAACTTGTTTTTGCATGCGGTAAGTATCGTATCTTTATCCATGCCTTCCGTAAATTTGCAGTAAGGAGTATTGCCGGGTTCCACTTTTATACCTTTATATACCCCGGATGCCAGGTATTTTTGTGCGTAACGCGTATTACATTCCCCCCTGTTCCACGAATACACAAAAACGCCATTGTCCATACACTCTTTGAAGGCGGGTAATTTGCCTGCCTTAACATATCCCATCACGTTTGGCGGCTGAAGGCCTGTAGAAGGGACTATAATACTTTCGTCCCAGTGTCCTGCCAGCATATCAAAAACCACTATTAACGCCCTTTTCCCCATTATCTCCTCCTGTTGTTCATCCTACACCCGGCACACCCTTCGTCTTTATTTTTCTGTTTAAAAAATCAAGGTATGCGGCGGCAAAAATTATCTCTTTTTCAAGTTGAAGTTCTTTCAGATACCCGTCCACTCTATGTTGTTTATTGGCGGTTCCCGTCATCTCCATCATGAGCGGTCCATCATATCCGATTTCTTTCAAGGCACGCATTGTTGACAACCAGTCAATTCTACCGAGCCCGGGAGGCTGGTGGTCGTCATGCGTACCAAAATTATCCTGAAGATGAGTTGTGAAAAGCCGTTTCCCTATTTTGCGCGCTGTTTCAGCAGGGTCTCCTCCGTCTTTAAGGAAAGAGTGCCCGGTATCCAGATTCATCCCGACATCGTCACGGTTTATCGTGTCAACCAGCCGAATTATATAGTCTGCCGGGTCGGTCTCAATCGCCAGCCTCACCCCGCAACGGCGCGTGATATCGGCAAGCCGGGTTAAAATGTCCATATCGCGTTCAAATGCTTCCCCCCGCGGCTTCAGGTTCGGAATGTGGCACACCATGACCTTCGCCCCAAGTGCCCGGGCTATTTCGGCGCAGTGCGTTTGTATGCGCATATACTTCTCCATGGCCTGCCGGCCTTCATCATTCAGGTGTTCTGAATGCACTGACCATGGAACCGTACGGACATTACGGCAAAAAGCGTTTATCTTCACGGCTGATTCTTTGTCAAGCGCCGTTACATGCGAAAACTCCACATAAAAAATCCCGTACTCCCTGTACTTTTCTATATTCTTCAGGTAAACAGACAGCGTGTAATTATCCGCCTCGTCGCATACAGGGTCCACAATGTTGCATCCAATTTTCGACCCGGAATAATCTGCCGTCATTATCTCCTCCTGTTTACTGCAGGTTAATCTTTCTCCCCGGTTAAAGGATTACGGACATACCGTCATACGCCAATATTATGCCTTCTTCTTTCAGTCTGCACGCTATCTCGTCATGAGGTTCAACATATGCCCGGCTCATGTGGCTGGCTATAATCGCTGCATTCTCCCGGAACAGTCTTGCCTTGCGGAATTGGGCAATAGTACGTTTCAACATGGAAAAATTTTGATGCCCCCCCGGTATTGCAATGTCTGCATCCGCATACCCGAAAGTAGCATCAAAAACAGCCATATCAAATTCATGGCGGGTAAGCACCTCAAAGGTCCGCGGCAGTAAAAAAGAAGAATCCAACCCGTAAAAAACAGTTTTCCCCTGAATCTCCAGGATATAATTCAATGCCTGCTGTTCTAAAATTGAATAGCCCTTATCTATCATGTGGTTGGCTAACACCGGCGTTATTTTTATATCTCCCGCAAAAAACGGTTTTCCAGGAACTACAGTTTTTACTTGAATATTCGTCTCTTTGTAAGTTTTTATGAAATTCCCTGTTGCCCTGTCCCATTCGTTGAGGGAAGCAAACTCCATGGCATCCTTTACCATGTTATTGCCGTAAACCGTCAGCAGATGCGGTAAATGCGAGGCAAAATCCATAATTTCCAACGGCTGGAAATGGTCATTATGGCCGTGTGTGATAAGTATATTTCTAATGGGTTTTATATCAACGGCATAGTCCCTGAGAGATTTTTCTGCATGGCCTGTAAAATCAATTATAGTATCCGGGGCAATATACAAACAAGAAAACCTGCGGACGTTTTTTCCCCCCATTTTTTTAGATCTTGCACACCTGCCTTTACAGGTTTCGTTACACGTATGTTTTTCTTCCCAGCCGCTGTACCAGTCACTGGCGCCGGTACCGAGAAATTGAACGGTTGTTGTACCTTTAGTATGCATTTTGTTTTTACAGCCCCTCAAAAACATGATATCTGTCATGCCTGAATCCGCTGAGACTCAAAACTTTCAGCCTTTTTACAGGAACAGCCGCCGATTCTTTTGCATTTACCGTAACGGACACAAGGGAAATATCGGACACATGGCGATTCCCGCTTATGCCGTCCCATGCGGCATACCCATCGGCTCCCTGCCGGAGATACGAGCGCATTTTGTTTAACGCTCCGGGGTATTGTAACACAGCCATCGGGATAAGCCTTATTTGTTCACGATTGCTCAAACTATCAAAGTAATTGAAGTCCACGCTCGCGGCATCAAAACGGTGCACATCTCTTTTATCAAAGTACTGGCCGAATGGAAACACGTCATCAACAAGGCATTCTTTCACCCATACTGCAACATCCAGCCCCCACCTCTTGCAATCGTTCTTCAAACCGGGGACAATTACCGACAGCCGCCTGCCCTGCCCCGTTATTGTTTTTGCTTTCCTTATGAAAGAGGTAACAACTTCCGACTGGTAATCCGTCCAGCGCTTATCAACCTCCGGCAGTTTTCTGGGGTCAACACCGTAAGCCTTCTCAAAGCCCTCAACCATAATAGGTTCGTAAAGTACCAAAGGAACGCCGCGGGTAAAGCACAGACAGATACCGTCCGGTCTGTATTGCAGAATTTCACTTATTAACCCAAGCATATGCTCCTGCACTTCGGGATATGCATAACTCAGCCTTGCCACCCGCCGGCCGCTGCGGTCTAAGCAGTGATACTGCGGATAGTGATGAAAAAATTTTGAGTGTATCATCCTGTCAAAGGGAAATGGCGCCGTAAATGCCTGCATCCTGATATAGACCTGAAATTCCCAGTTTCTCTGTCCGGCATATTTTTTTACCAGTTCCATGCTGTCCCATCCTTTTTTTCGCCAGAGGCGGGTATTTTGATAAAAATTATGCCGTGAAAGGCTGTAAGAAGCATCTGCGGGGAAGTAATTTCCCGTTTCTGTAGGATAGTTGCATACATCCCCGACCCCGTTGCCCCAAATGAGGCCCTGTACATAATTCCGGTCTTCAGGAACATTGTTTTCAAACGACTCTAACAAGTCTTCCGGCCGGGAATGAGGAAACAAACCGAAGATGTCATGCCCGTCTTCCGTAATAAACAAGGAATGCGGCGACTCTTTTTTTTCAGGACTCTCAAGTTTATCAATTGACTCTAACCGGATGTAAGCCAGCGCGCTGGGATATGCATTTGTAAAACTGCTCTCCAGGAACAAGTTCTGTCCGGTCAGGTCCGCTTCTTTCCAGAAGACCTCGTATATAGTGGCTGAGATGTCATAACATCTTGTTTTCTTATGCTCGCTTACAACTACTCGTTGACAGCATAAATCCCTGCTCAGCCTTATCCTTACCTGTGGAAGACTCCACCCGTTGTACAATCCCAAAAAAACACGGTATGCACCTTTCTTATTCAGCCGAATCTCAAGAGGGACGGGATGCTGACCTCCCCCGTTTCCCAGCATAACGCCGGCGAAATCACTGCTCCTGTAAGAAACGGCTTTCCACAGGTTGGATTTGCTAGAGTCAATAAGCCGTTTGTCGGCAAACCTATCCAGGCATGAAAATACCGTTTCACCTGCGTTCATTTAAGTACGGCCTCTTTTACAGTAAATTCTTTAACAGCCGCCGTACCTGTGAGGATATCCCGCACATGTATTTTCCATATCCCGCAGATGTCATTGATAGCAAGGGGCAGATAAAACTCCGCCTTGCCATCAACAGCCGTTATATTCAGGGCATAATAATCAAGATTTTTCCTGTCAGGGTTGTCCACTTCTACGCGCAGCACATGTGAATCCGGTCTACCCTGTACAGTTTCCAGCAAAATACTAAACCCGGCCCTATCCCCAGCCCTGATTTCTTTCGGCACAGTTATTGAAATCCCTTTTACCCTGTACGGAAGAAGCGCAAAACCCTCCGCTTCCCCGGGCACAGGCAGCTGCGTTTCTATTCTGTCTGTAAAACCCATGAATTTCTTTGCCCTTACGGCATAAATATATCCCTTATGCGGAAACTGAATGGCAGCACTGTCAGCCGTAAACGTCTCCTGTCCTGCCGGGAACAAATAATCCCTGAACACAAAATAATGTTTATTGCGGCCAAGAGAATACGGAACTACTTCCATATACGACTGCTCCACCCCGCCGGCAGTAATGTTTAACGGCGCAGCCACACCCTGTTCTTCAAGAAACTGCTTAACCAGTGTCCTGAACTCCCTGTCCAGCGGCTGTGCTATGGGGTCGGAAGAATCCGCACGGTAGTCGTAGAGAAAGTTGAGGCAGACGGCTTTCCCCTTCCCGAACCTGTTAACAATGACCGCAGGCCATCTGTTCAAGCCCTCCCGGGCATATTCTGCAAAAAACTCCGCCTGCGGGCTGCCGCCGTTCACTCTGACGGCAGAACTGCTGACAACGGAGCCTATCTCACAGCCGCCGTTCAGGACGGCTTTCCCGCGCAAATAGTCGTTTATCCGCGTATTTGTCTCTACGCCGAACACCTTATCCAGCGCACCGGCACCTCCGGGAACACAATGCCAGTCCATTACTCCGGGCAGATAATCGGCTATAAGTCCTCCGCCTCGCTTAACGAATGCAGATATCTTTTCAGCCTCCTCTCCGCTCATTGCAAGGGTGTACGGCAGAACGAGAACCTTTATTCCTTCGTCCAAATAGCCGGCCTTGACCTGTTCAGGATGGACAAAATGGAACTGCATGCCCGCATCTTTCAACAGTTTTATCCATCCTTCGATGGAACGGTGAAAAGGAGCGTTAAAGACATGCTTACGGTCAAACCGGAACTCGGTAATCCAGTCGGCGAAACAACTTGCCGGCGAATAATAAACTCCCACCTCTCCCCGGTCCCGTTCAGATTCCATCAGTAATTTGCCCAGCCCCGATGTAAACTCACCCATTACCCGTTTGCCGTAATGTGCTTTATCAGTGAAAGACAAGTCCGGAAGTACCGCATAGGTAGTCTTAGAAAATATCAGACCTGAAGAGTTATTCAAAGCGGAGGTCCAGATAATAGAAGTGTGCCTCGCACTGTCGATAAGCGCGGTTGCGCTTATCATCGGTATGTCGCTAAACGACCGATGAACCTCTGCCTGATGCTTATAGTGCGAATACGGCGTCAGGGAAGTAAACACCTGCAGGAGAGAATACCAGTCGATACCGCTGTGCGCGCTCATGGGACGGGTGCCACAAGCACCCGCCTTCGCCTGCGGGTCGACCTTCCACAGTTCCTCTTGCCTTCGTCTATAAGCATCTGCCCACGAATACTGCATAAAATGCCGGTGGTCTGCCCACGGGGCATAATTATCTCTGCCCCTTACCTGTTCCGCGGTCATGGGAATAACATCTTCCCATGAATTAAAGCGCGTACTCCATCCGCTGTTAAGCGCTTCAAGACTTCCATACTGTTCCTTCAGCCAGATGCGAAACTTCGCAAGGCAGTGCTCGCAAAAACAGAAATCAAGAGGTATGCCTTCCAGTGTAAGAGTATCTTCATCACCGAGATGATACCACAAAGGACGATATGGATAGAGCTTCTTTGCAGCGGTTCGGACATCCTTGAGAAACCGTTCCTCGTCCAATGGGTTGTTTACACAGGGATTTCTTACCAGATATTTTGAATCGAGTGTCTGAGAATAGAGCCGTGCGCTTTCATTAGTTGCGTCCTGGTAGTTATTCCAGTGTTTGCTCGCTGAAAACCTCAGCCCCGTATTTATGGGAAAATCAAGCGGTATGGAACGTACATCGGCCTGCATGCCCGTGAACCCCGCCTCAACCAGCCTGCGTGAAAGATACGGCATTGTATAGTCGGGATAAGGCTCTGTATGCCTCCAGTTCCACACGGAATAAGCAAAATCATCAAACCTGCGTTCCTCTATGTAAAACAGCGGTTCGGATACAATCCTGTCCATTGCGCGCTCACCGTCGTAAAGTGTCACCGCCGCATTAAAAGACCGCCATACCGGGTTGACAACAGGTATCGCTATGTCCACCGTCTGCTGGCCGGCATCCACAGACAACGATGTGTTCCCAATAATCCGGCCTATCCTGTCCTTAAGCACCACTTTCATCCTGAACGGCTTTCCGTGCTTTCCGTTAAGAACAACCTTGCCCCTGAACTGTTCCAGCGTACCGTAATAGTGGGTCGTTTCAGGCCGAAATTCCGTTATCCTCGCGGGGGCGTCTATATGAAAAGTGGTAACTGCCCAGTTAAGCGCTTTCTTATCACCCCTGTCTTCAGTAATAACGGCTTCCGCAAAATGCAGACCGCTCATAGGCAGGCCGTCCGGAAGCGTAAAAGTTATTTCGGCAGGCACGCCTTTTTTCAGCAACACGTTTTTCTCTTCGCCGAATACCATCTCGGAAAACCGGTCTTTAATGGTCAGCCCTACCCGGCAGGAAACATCTTTTTCCTTGCTGAGCAACTTCAGATTAACCGTTTCCCGCTCTGACGCATTCCATGCCAACACCTCCGGTACAGCAGAGAATGAGGATATCTCCACCTCGGGATTTCTACCGGAGACCCAGTATATGCACTTTGCAAGAAATCCAAAGTAGTAGTCCCAGTAGTTATAATCGGATACGGGCGCCAGTTCCATGTCAAGAACAGCGGATATGGGCATCATGCCGTTTCTTCTGTACTGCGGTGCATCAAATCCGGGCAGTCCGAGAGTGACTATCCGGCCTTTTCCATACTCGCCTATTGACAGAAACGTTCCGTTTCCGGCCGTTGCAAGCACCGTATCGTCGGTATCGTACACGGGCAACTGCAGTGTATTGAATATGGAAAAAGGAACGCCTGCGGTGATAAAATGCTGTTTTTTTACCACAGGGTATACCTTGTTCAACTCTCTAATGTTTTTGAACCCTTTAGTCAAACTGCCTTGCCATGCGGCAGGCAGTCCTTCCCGTCCGAACAGAATAAGCCCTGTACCACTGTGCACCTTGGTTTGTATCGTTTTTATCATCTCATCGGGCAGTACGGCGGGGTCGCCGGACTTAAACAGTTCATGTGCACCTACAACTATTACATCCAGGTCGTTCTCGAGCGCAGAATTAATTTCCTCCAGGTATTGCGCACGACTCGGCCGGTCGGGAAAAGCCCACTGTTGGTGAATGTATACCGCAGTGTAAGGTTCTATATCCATACGCTGTGCAATCTCTATAATGTCGCGCTGGTGATAAAAACTAAGCAGAAACAATGCCCTGACATCGCCTCCCGGCGTGGGTTTGAGCCACGAAGTATGCGGAGTCACGTATTCCGGATTCAGAGCAATTTCATTGTGTTCGGCAATAATTGTTTTGCGGTCATACCGGACATCACCTTTTTCGTCATACAGCTCGACTATCATGTAATCGCTCTCAGGATACTCAAAAGACAACTCTTCCCTCTTCATGGGATTCAAGAAAAACGGCACCTTGCGTGTCTGTCCCAGCGGCATTTCCTGCGTGGTGAAAAACACGGAAAACTGCCCGGAAAACCTTTTAGATCCGGGATTGAAAGCACTAATCTTCAGTTGCTGAGTGCCGGAAGCGGACGCATCTGCCTCGACGCTTTCCAGAAAGGCTGCATGTTCAAACCACAGCCTTCCAAAATTTTCAGGGTCATGGAACGTTCCGGGGATTGCCGCCCATGTGGACAGCTCGTTGCGCGGCGTCCGGGCCCGCGTGAAGTTGACGCCCATAGACAACCCCGCAGACCAGTCCACCTCCAAATCTGTAAACGGAATGGACAGTTCCACTATCCATCGGTCATCAAATCCTGCTGCTGCGACCTTGAGATTTTCCGCATCCCACTCGGTCCTCCTGAACAGCTGTCCGGTCTCGGCTATCTCGCAAAACCTGTCGCTGAAAATACCCCTTGAGTTTATCAGAAAATGATAGTATGTCCGCTGGTCATTGTTGGTATCTATGAAAAACTCCACGCAATCGTCGCCCCATATCACTGAATCTCTTGTCGGCGGCGCGGCGGCCACTATCTTGTCCATCTGCGCCTCCCAACAGACAAAGGCAATGTATAAAACACCCTGGTAATATCCCAGAGATACCTCCGTTTTCTGGGTCAGGGGCGTTCTTTGCCCCTCGTGCGGCTCAAAATCGGCTATGCGAATGGCATGATTCCATACGTCTTCCATGTTACCGTCAATAACGGGCGGCTTGTGCAAGGTAACTGCCTGAACGTATTTTTTCCCGGGAACGGAACCTGCGGCAAACAAACTGCCCGCCCTGCAAAAAACGAGGATTAATAATGCCGCCTGCGATAAAAGCAAAAAACGAACCTTTTTTTTCGACATGCTCTGCCCTCCCGTGTGTAGAGTCAAATATTCCTTCGTTACGGCTGATTACTGGCAATAACGTCTGTTGTCCGTTGAATAGACATACTATTGTTCCACTTTACTGATTAGTCATCGGTTTTGTGAAACCGGAATATCAAGCCGAATCTGCTGGATATGAGGAGTTCTTCATCAGCATCCCCGTACCATCTTACCATCCGCGGACAGGAAGTGGCTACAACATTCATATTGTATATCTTTCTGTCTTGTTTCCAGCGCGTCAGGCCGCCCGGGTAAGGACCAACCCAGCTGCCGCCGTAGAGATCTTCCCATATTGCGCTTTTGTCACGAAGCGGCTCTATCCTGTCAAATGCAGGATTGTCTCTTGAGCCTGTGTTCAACAGGGCATATACCCCGCCCATTCTGTTGCCGAAAAGAATGTCTTTCAGCCCATCGCCATTCAAATCGGCACATTCAGGAATGGTACGCGGTCCCAGCATAAAATCTTCTCCCCCCACCTGCAGGATACGGCCTTCATCGAGAACAGGATGTTCCCTGGTGCCTGCGTTATAAAAAACATGTATTCTGCCCATAAGGTCTCCGACAAGAAGGTCGGGCAGCCCGTTGCCGTCATAGTCCACTACCCTTGGTGTGGAAAACCCGGCTACCCTGAGCAGCCTGCCGCGGCTCCTCAACGCCACAGGTTCTCCAAGAGAAGGGATTCCCCCGGGCTGTGAACCCATGTTGCGGTAAAAATAAACAAGACCGGTATAACTGCCTACCAGGAGGTCTGTACGCCCGTCGCCGTTCCAGTCAAACGCTTCGGGACTGACATTGCCGAGGTATTCCGTAATAAACTCCAGGCCCGCGTTGCCCCAGTAAATTTTTTCTTCCTCCCCGGCAGAAGCAAACGCATCTTTTTCCATCCGTATCCCGGGTAAAATCTTATAGTCTTTGAACATCGGTTTCTCATTGGTTCCCGTATTGCGATAAAAGCGCACCTCTGCTCCTTCGCCGCCTGCAAGGATATCTTTTACTCCGTCGACGTCCCAGTCAGTTACGCAAAAAACAGGGTGGGCCTTGCAAATCAGATGAGAAGGGTTGACGGTGCGCAAAAGTATTTCACTGCCGAAGTCCGGGACACAACCTTCCTGTGTTTTTTTGCCGGGGAAAACCCGCACCTCTCCATCGTCATTGCCGGTTATCAGGTCCAGAACTCCATCGTTATTCCAGTCTGCCGCATGAACATGTGAAAGCCTTCCCACGTCTATCTTGTTCCCTTCGGCAGTAAGAAAAGAATATCCGGAAAACTTCGGGGATTGCGCCGTTCCGACATTGGGGAAAAAATAAATCGTCCCTTCGCGGTTGCCGACCAGCAGGTCCGGCATTCCATTCCTGTTCAGGTCTATCAGTTGAGGGTCTGGATACATAACCGGCGAGATACTTGCGATGGGCCCGTGCTTCTTAAAAAGCGGTTCACGAGACGTCCCTGCGTTAATAAAAAGAATTATGTCACCCTGCAACTCGCCTACTACCAGGTCATATAACCCGTCGCCGTTATAATCCACCACTGTTGGATAAGAATAATTCCCCGCATCCAGAATCTTTTTCTCATCACCGTCCACCTCGTAGAAATAGGCATATTTCTTATCGTCAAAAACATAACCGTTTTCCGATTGATTGGGAAGCATATACGGCTTGCCGTCATAGTTCCCCAGTATTAAGTCCGCAAAGCCGTCTCCGTTCATATCTGCAATATTGATTTTCGGGTTTAATCTTATGGCTATGTCCCGGCCGGTGGAAAGAGACTTCAGCCTCAAAGCCCCGTCATACCTTGGTTGTCGTTTTGCGCCGCAGTTGATATACACATGCAGAAAACCGTCATGGTCACCCACCCACATGTCATCCAATCCATCCCCGTTATAATCGGCAAGGTAAGGGTAAGACTTCAGTCCTACCGCCAGGATTTTATCCTTGAGTATTTGCACGGTCTGCCATACGGGCAGTTGCGGGTCCGCTATTTCCTGTCCCGGGAACCACTCCAGGCTCTGCTTGAAAGCCGGGTCGGCGTAAACCCGCGTTTGACCGCCGGGAACCTTCAGTTTGCCGATTATATCGATAGATTCCTGTAAAAGCCGGTTGTAGGTGCCGGCCTTGAAAAATACAGGAACGTTAAGGTTGTAGCACATTTCTTCCTGTATCTCGTCCAGCCGCCGCGGCATCTTTACGCCCAGGCAACGCAGTTCCTCAAAAAGGCCAAGCATAAGCCATTGAGACTTGGTTTCAACGGTTATCCGGCTGTCCCTGAAGCGCTCCCCCTTTTCCTCGACTTCCGTCCCCGGCTCCAGAGATGCTGACAGCAAAAATAGCACTACTAAAAACATGCCAGCAGAAAATTTTCTCATAACCGCTTCCCCCTTATTTGTGATTAAGCGTTTCTACCCTGCCGGCTAATCCTGAAATGGAGGAGGTAGGATTTTTATAGCATCTATGCTAGGCTCTTTGTTGGCGCCATAGGTGGTATAAATCTCCATCCTTACGTATCTGGTTTTTACAGGGTCAAACCTATGGGTCACATTCTTATTGTTCCTGTTGCCCTCGGCCCCTGCTACCGCTTTTTGTTCTCCTGAAAAATCCCCGGTAGAACTTATCGTAAAACGGTAGTTTTCAGGAATGCGGTTGTTATATCCTTTTCCTCTGTCCCCGTTCCATATAATCTGACCTATCTCTTTTTCTTCCCCGAGGTCTATCTGCACCCAGCAGGGAATTTCCGAGGACACCCATATGGTAGACGCATCTCCGTCAAACGCTCTGGCGGGAGAATTTTCTCCCATTACGGAAGAACATCTCGCGGTTAATCCTTTATATTCCCCTTTTTCCACAACAAAGGAAATACCGCTATCCATCTCTTCAAGGGATATGCCGTCAAACCACACCTGTCCTGCAGCCCTTACCATTTTCGGGGTTACTGCCAAATTCACCGTATCGGCGCCGGTCTTAAAAACCAGCTCCTGCTTCACCCATCCATCACTTGTGCCTACTCCCCACCACTTGGGATTTACATTTAAACTTTTGCCTTCCGCATCTCTGAGATTGAGATAGGTTACGGCTACTCCCAACCCGTTGCCCGGATTGGGAACTATATCTTTATATTTCATCCATCCCGTAATGCGATAATGCGTATCCGGCTTTACAGGAATTAATTTGGAACGCCAACTTAAACTTTTTGAAGGGTTGGAATTTTCTATTTTCATGCTGTATTCGCCGGTATGTTTTTCCTGATTATCCCAGGAAAACTCTTCCCCTTGAAACACCCAGTCACATTTTTCCATGCCTATATTCAACGGCACGCTTTTTCCCTGCAGCAAAGATATATTCAAACACAAAAACAGTACACAAATGATACCCACACCTGTTTTTATCGTCCTCATTTTATATCCCTCCTGACGCCCTTATAATTACGGTAAAGTTTCCACATATGGAGTTTAACATCGTTTACCTACAGTTATTCAGGCTCCAATTCATACACATGCGGACGGTTACTGTCAGTCTCACCCAGGTAAATTCTGCCGTCGGGCAATACGACCATAGCATGAAAATAGCACATTGGATATTTTTCTGTAACCACCCCGTAGTCCATGAACTCTCCTGTAGCCGGATTAAAAGAAAAAAGCCCCATCAGCGGCCAGCCTGCGGCGCCCCAAACGATTCCATCCGCGGATTCTGCAAGGCATGGAAGCCGCGGTCCGCCGTTCAAACGTGCAATTCCCAGCTCCTTTACCTCCATGGTCCCGGCATCCAGAGAAACCATCTTACCGTCCGCCAGCCCGCCGTACATTCTCCCGTCAGATGTTTTCAGCCATGCATCAATACCCCTGTTGCCGCCGTATATCCCGTCTGCCGGACCACAGGTTATTCTTGTTTCCGTTTTCTGCAGGCTGCCGGTAGAGTGGTCATAAACAAACAGGTATACCCCCTGTACCAACTGCGGCTTACCTGAACGTTCCCTGTTCCCCGAAATATAATACCCGCCGAATGCTTTAGTACCGGAGCATACCATGTTATGGTTGCAAAAATCGCCAATGACATTGCCGAAATCGGTAACCTTCTTTTTCTTTATGTCGTAACTGAACAGGTGATTATCAGGAATGGTATAGCCGAAAAGAAATCCTTCACCCAGGGCAATGGTATGGGGAACGTTGCATTCCGTCACTATGCCAAGGTCGGACTGCCGGCCTGTCTGCACGTTGAATGAATAGAGATGCCCGCCGGTAAACTGCTCCGGAGAAAACCCCCATTGGCTCCACGAAATATTAACGTCATGGGCTGTGTAAAAAAGGCCGTCTTCTCCGGGGTCATTGACCAGAGCATTGTGAATCTTGTCATGGATATCGGAATCTCCCTTTTTGGGAAACCCGAAACCTGTGTCTATAAGTCTTCCGCTTGCCGTATCCATCTCTATCAATACCGGTCCCATACTGGTCAATCCCACATATACCGTATTGCCAACAGACGCCATGGCGGTTACAGCCACTGCCTGCGGAAACCGCTCCTCAAGACAAATTTCGTTTACTTTGAAACCTTTCATCATGCCTCCCAGTAAATAAAAATGTTCATATTCCCGTATATTTTTTCATACCTGCCAATCCCTAAACGGAGTTTTTCCTTATGGTCAATGCCCTCCATCTTTGCCCCAGCCGTTAAGGATTATCCCAGAGTTTAGGCTCCAGAACCCTGTTTGGCAACGGCCACTCCCGCCATCCGGCATGTCCATCCGCATAAGCAATGTTAACCCCTCCGTAATGATAGGGGGCATTAACATTGTAAACGCCTCCGTGGCAATAATGGCTCGACATTCCCGTTGTCGCATGGGTAGTTTCTGTCAGCAGTATGATATGGGACGGATATTGAATCCTTGTGTATTTATACGGCGCAGCAAAACCTGTGCCGGTATTTCTTCCGTAGCTGTAATATAGACTTCCATTTGAACTGGGTTTTCTGTCCGCCGGGCATACAAGGATTCCCTTCGCGACATAGTACGGCTGGTCATAATATCCCATCACCTCCATTCCCCGCATCCACTGCCTGTTATTGCTTGGCGGCGAGAATGCATCAGCTACGTTTTCACCGGGCGGCAAATATCCGTCAAAATCATCCACATACATAAGATGGGCCATTCCCAGCTGTTTTAAATTATTTATACATACCGCCGCTCTTGCCCGCTCCCTTGCCTGTGAGAGCGCCGGCAGAAGCATAGCCGCCAGTATTGCGATGATGGCTATTACCACCAGAAGTTCTATAAGCGTGAACCCATTCCTTTTCTTTTTCATTTTCCCGTACCTCCTTTGGATTTTTATTCAAACAGGGAAGTCCCGGTTCCCTCCCTGACATTAAGGCGGAGCTCCCGCGGGCGTGGCTGCGGCTTTCTCCCTTTCAGGCTGTTTTGCCGATTATCAGTTCCGGTTCTATTTTTTTCCGGACAGCATAGCCTGTTCCGTTCAGGCTTGCTTTCAGCAGGAAGTCCAATCCTTCCCTGACCATTTCTTTCTTGGAAATTCTGACCGTTGTCAGAGGCAGGTTCTCTTCCTCAGGGAATGATAATCCGTCGTAACCCATTACCGCAATATCTTCCGGAACCCGCAGACCGTTTTCCCTGAAAGCCCTTACTGCTCCGAGCGCCTTGAAATCACTACTGCATAGAATTGCGGTGGGCATGTTTTTCGCAACCAGCAATTCTTTTGCGGCGGCATAGCCGCCCTCAATCCCTCCGGACACGCAATGAATCTCGCTTACGGCCGCGGAAACTGTTCGATTTCGCGCCAGCGCGTCCCTGTATCCCTGCAGCCTTTCCTTGTATCCGTAATAGGAGGTGTCGCCTATGAATATTCCTATTCTCTTGTGCCCCTTGTCAACAAGGTATTGCGCCGCCTTTACGGCACCGGCATAATTGTCATTTACAACGAAATTAATGCCCGGAGTTCTTCTTTCTAACTCGCCCAGGATGACATGAGGAATGTTTTCTTTTAAGGACAATTCCAGTATTTTTTCCAGGTTTTGTATGCCAAGAAGGAGTATCCCCGCAATACTGTTGTCCTCTATGAAGATTGTCATTTCTTTCTTGGCGAGCGACGAAGGAATGTATATCGGAAGACAATTGCTGCTGGAACTTTCTATGGACAGAGCATCAAACCAGCCTTTCATGTGGATAAGTATCGGCTTGTCCATCGGAATTTGCCCGGGCAGAATTTCCATGTCGAAATCCGCTCCAATTCCAATATTTATTCTCTTGAATGGTTTTTCTGCAACGAAGGTTCCTTTTCCGCTGACAACGTATAACAGCCCTTCGTCAAGGAGTCTTCCCACCGCCTGCCTGGCGGTAATCATGCTGACGCCGAAGATCTGCGATATTTCGTAAAGAGAGGGAATGGGGTCTTTGGGCTTGATATGCCCCCGGGTTATTTGGTTTTTAAGAATATCTTTTATCTGGCAGTAAAGTGGAGCGTGTTTTTTTAATGCTGTTTTGTTCAGTCCACCGTTCATTGAACCTCCCTACAGACATTATACACACTATCATGCAATCGAACTTTTGTCAAATTTTTTGTAGTTTGTTGAATAACGGATTTTACAATTTCTAAAAGGACATGATTTT
>CAYPTS010000026.1:0-22691 GCA_964413825.1 uncultured bacterium | reverse complement strand
CAATTTCATTCATGAACGTATCGGGGTTTATCGGTTTTTCCATGTATCCGGTACAGCCGGCTTCAAGCACCCGCTCCTTATCTCCCACCATGGCATAAGAGGTGACAGCCACCACCGGTGTACTCTCCATAGCACTGTTACGTCTCAACTCGCGTGCAACCGTGTAGCCGTCCACCTGAGGAAGTTGTATGTCGAGAAGTATCAGGTCCGGCAGAATGCGGTTTGCAATCTCAATCCCCTCGGGTCCGCTTCTTGCCTCGACAACCTCGAAACCGCTCTGCTCCAGCAAAAACGTCGTCAGGTAGAGATTCTGCTCGTTATCTTCGATAACAAGAACCGTGCGTTTCATTCAGGTACTCCCTCCGGGCGCGGCAGGCAGGGTAAATTTGAACGTGCTTCCCCTTCCCCATTCGCTATCAACCGTAATGCCGCCTCCCATTTTCTCTATCAGGCGCTTGCATATTGAAAGCCCCAGCCCCGTACCTTCATGCTTGCGGGTAATACCGGTATCGAGCTGGCTGAACGGCTGGAACAGCCTGTCTATATCCTCCCGCTTTATGCCCATGCCGGTATCGGATACACTCACGGATACCTGCCCGTTTTCCATGCTGACGTCAACGTGCACCGCCCCCTGTTCGGTAAATTTTATTGCATTGCCCAGCAGGTTCATAAGAACCTGTTCGAAACGCCGCCGGTCGCTGGTAACCGTACCTATGTCCGGCGCTATCTGCACATTCAACAGCAGGCGTTTTTTATCAGCCAGCGGTCTCACCGTCTGCACCACGTTTTTGACGGATTCTCCTATATCGAATTCTTCGCTGGCAACTTCTATTTCACCCGCCTCTATCTTTGAAATGTCCAGCACGTCGTTAATTAGCGCCAGCAGATGCCGGCCGCTGTTTTTAACCATACCGAGTTGTTTTGCCTGCTCTTCGGTCAGCGGCCCTGCAAGCCCCTGCAGAAGAAGACCGGTAAAGCCGATAATCGAGTTAAGCGGGGTACGCAGTTCATGGGACATGCTGGCAAGAAAAGCGGACTTAGTCCTGTCTGCCGCCTCCGCTTCCTGTTTTGCGCGCAGAAGGTCGCTGTTCATCTTTGACAGTTCCTCGGTTCGTTCCGCGACGCGCTTCTCCAGCGTTCCCGCATATTCCTGCAGTTCCTTGTACAGATAAGCAATTTCCCGGTTGCTCTCATCAATCTGGCGCGTGCGGGACTTTACCTGCCGCCTGAGCGACCGGCTCCACAGGAAAACTATCAGCAGGACAGCGGCCACGGCCGTTGCCGCTTCCTTAACCCATGAAGGAACTGCGGGCACGACTTCTTCGGAAGTCCACCGGCGCAGAGACCTGTAGTAGACAGAATTTGAATCCTTTTTAAATCTCACAAGATGCTTGTCCACGGATTCAATGACTTCGGAATCACCGGACTTTGGAGCGGCAAAAAACAGCCTCGTCGGGCTGAATATTATGGCCGTATCCTCAATGTCGTACTCCCGGGCATGGCGCACCCCGTAAAACCGGTTGCTGACAACCGCATCCACAACCCCGAGTTTCAGGGCTCCGAACATATCTCCGTAGTCCTGGAGCGGAACTATTGCTATCTCGAAATCAAACCCTCTGCGGATTTGTTCAAAGGCATCCTGCTGTACTGAACCTTCCAGAACCGCAACGCGTTTTCCGGCGAGTTCAAGCAGGGAACGTATGCCGCTGCCCTTGCGCGCATATACCTGAAACCAGTCGGATAAAACCGGCTCATCATGAAAAGCATATATATCGGCGCGTTCCTCGGAGAATGCAACGTCCGGCATAAGGTCTATACCGCCAGCCTTCAACCGGGAAAGCCCCTGCGTCCAAGTCCCGGACACGTATTTAAGCGACCAATCCTCTTCCTGTGCGATTGCCTCGATTATGTCAATAAAAATTCCTTCCGCCTCTCCCGACTCGGATAGAGAAACCTTGGGACTGTTCTGATAGACGCCTATTCGCACCTCGCGGGCCGCCCAGGCAGTGCATACGGGGATAAATGAAAGCGGCAGGATAACGTTCAGCAGACCTTTAAAGAAAAACTTCAATATCTTCATAAGTTTAGTTCCTTATAATAAGAACAGGTTCTGCCTTACAATACAAATTTACCACCAATTTGCACCGTTTGTCAACATTTATCGAAAAAAATGACAACCGACTAAACCCTTTTTTACGGTTTCCGTCAGAATAACAAGGAGGTGGACGAACATGAAAAACATACAGTTCGCAATGCGGAAAACGGCGTTTTGCATAATTTCTCTTTTTCTACTATCTGCAGTGATACCGGCATATGGTTCAACAGCGGATGAGCAGAACTATGCAGGCAAAGAAGAACTTGTGCAGATGCTTGCCCCGATTGCCCTTTATCCAGACTCACTGCTTGCACAGGTACTAATGGCGTCAACATATCCTCTTGAAATTATCGAGGCGGAACGCTGGTTGCGCAAAAACAAAAACCTCAAGGGTGAGACGCTGCATAATGCACTAAGGGATAAAGACTGGGACACCAGCATAAAATCTCTCTGCCATTTTCCTGACGTGATATTCGCTTTAAGCGATAAACTCGACCAGACAAGAAGGCTGGGAGATGCTTTCCTGAGCCAGGAAGAAGAAGTCATGGATACCGTCCAGGAACTTCGGAGTATGGCATACAAACAGGGCAATCTCAAGACAACCGGAGAGCAGAAAATCATAGTTGAGCGGGAGGTTATCAAAATAGAACCTGCGGTATCCCGCACGGTTTACGTGCCCGTATACGACCCTTTGTACGTATACGGACCGTGGCGTTATCCCGCGTATCCTCCCTATTACTGGCATTATCCTTCAGGTTATCCCGCCGGCGTGCGGTACGTCCGTTTCGGACATCCGGTTTATATCAGTGCCGGCTGGTTTTCATGGGCGTGGTTTGACTGGCCTGCATTCCGTATCTGCATAGTCGTACACAACGCAAGCCGGTACCATAAGCCTTCAGTCCGCCATGTTTATGCCAATCCTTACTGGCGGCATATCCCCCACCACAGGAGACGGGTCGATTACAGAGACAGACGAACAAGCGACCGGTACACGCAAAGACCGCCCAGCGCTCCGGAAAGTAAGCCAAAAAAACACATTTATCCGCGCGTAGAACAGGCAAAACAGAGGACTGCACCGGACAGGGAAAAATCGAACATTTCGCGTCAGAAGGCAACAACTGAACAGGCGCGTCCAAACACGTACGAACGCTTAACGGACAGGCGCACAGACGCGGATATTACGGATGGAGGATTGCGCCTCTCCCGCAGTGAACCGAAACAACCGGTTACTGATGCAAGACAAGAAAGGCCGGCGCCTGAAAGGACACGCGGGAAAAGAATATCGGTTAGAGACAGGGTCACTTCAAAGCGAAAGTAAAATTGCGAATAATCGATGAACGGAGGCCTTTACGCGGCAAAGCCGTTCATTAGCCCTAATTCGTTAAAGATTCTAAGGGTATACCCTGGCGAAGGATGGCTCCGGCGGTAGGATTCGGCGCCTCTCAGCTTTCGAAACGCTTCGGGTCGGCCACCCGCTGGGATTGCTCTTTCTCATCGCAATCCCTGACTTCGCTCCCTTCGAATCCTGCCTTACAGGTAAGAACTTCAAGCTCCGGCGGTAGGATTCGGCGCCTCTCAGCTTTCGAAACGCTTCGGGTCGGCCACCCGCTGGGATTGCTCTTTCTCATCGCAATCCCTGACTTCGCTCCCTTCGAATCCTGCCTTACAGGTAAGAACTTCAAGCTCCGGCGGTAGGATTCGAACCTACAACCTTGCGGTTACAAGTGCCCCTGAATTACTTCAGGGCTTGGACTATATCTTCATCCTTTCTATATTCAGACGAGGATGTCGGGCGCTTCCCAAATACCTTACAAAAGGTATCAAGTACTCCATTTCTGGATAGTCTCTGCACCTTCCATCTGTCTATGCCAGATGGCTTGGCTCAGGATTGTCCGTTAACCTTTCGACTATCTCACGGATTTCCCTGAATTCACCCGATTTTTCAACCGCGATTTCTCGCGGAAGCTGCAACTTATTACAGCCGCTTGCTCCACCATTGAGCTACGCCGGAATTAAATTGTGAATGAACCGGATTAGTATATCAGATTTGCATGCTTCAGGCAAATTATTTTTTGCAGGTCGTGCACGCCGAAGGCGACGCGGAACACGTCTTGCAGGAAGAGGAGGAAGGACTTCCCGCGGCGGCAGGCTGTTTTTCCGCTTTTTCTTTTCTCTTGTATTCTTCGCTTCTGTATTCAGTCGTGTAAAAGCCCGGGCCCTTGAATATGACCCCCCCGCCGAGGCCGATTATCCGCGATACATTCCCTTTGCATTCGGGACATTTTGATACCGGTTTGTCGGTCATTTTCTGGAACTTCTCAAAACCGTGTCCGCATTTTTTGCATTCATATTGATAAGTCGGCATAACATCCTCCACGTAACAGAGTATAAGAATATACCTCAAAACAGAAAAATGTCAAGGGATTTAAAACGGAAGTTTTTCTTCTGTGTCTTCCTTTTTTTGCGCTCTTTTCCCTGTTTTCAGCACACTGCCGGCGTTCCCGTCAAGATTTTCTATGTATATCGACCTTGTCGGGAATGGAATTGAAAGGCCGAGTTCTTTAAGTTTCCGCATGATGGCAAGGTTAATTTTTTCCTTCACTTCGACATGTTCGACAAACCCCACGTCTTTTGTGAAGTATATGACGGTTATGTCCAGACTCGAACCGCCGAACTCCGTAAAGCGCACCACGAGAAATTCCTCGTCTATCCGTTTTTCGTTCGCAATTATCTCCTTGATTGAGGATACCGCCTGCTCCATCCGGTCGGCGGTGGTTTCATAGGTTACCCCGATAGTCTGCGCAACCCTTCTTTTAGGACGTTTTGACAGGTTGTCTATAACGGAATTGGATATCGTTTTGTTGGGTATGGATACCAGAGTTGCGGGATACGTCCTGATGCGCGTCGAACGGAAACCTATGTCTTCCACGGTACCTTCGACTTCTCCAACTTTTATGAGGTCGCCCACCATAAACGGCCTGTCAAGAAATATAAAAACCGAACCGAAGAAGTTTGAAAGCGTATCCTGCAGTGCCAGCGCAACGGCAAGGCCTCCTATCCCCAGTCCGGCAAGCAAACTTGATACGTTGTAGCCGAAAAGTTGGATTATCCATAAAAAACTTATCGCTCCTACGGTCACCTTTATCGCTTTGCTTACAAGCGGTACGAGTTGTTCGTCCAGTTTCGATTCGGTACGCTCGGCAAGCCGCGAAAGGTATTTCACCCCTATGTCGACAACCCTGAAAAGAAACCAGAGGAAATCAAGGGCGGCAAGAATTTTCAGCACCCCGAAAACAAACCCGTTTATATCCGGTTCTTCGGGAAAAGGCAGTACCGCCGCGGCTCCTGCAATGCCTGCGAGAAGAATCAATATCCCCAGGGGTTTGCTCAACGCCTCGAGAAAAAGGTTATCCAGGTCAATGCGCGTCTTTTTAAATAGAGGGATAAGTTTCTTTTCGAATATGTAATCGGATATTTTTTTCAGCACAAGGCCCAGCAATATAAAAATAAATGCCGCTACAAAATGCCATGCGGTAACCCCTAAAAATTCCCTGTGCATCCATGCGGGAAAATGTTCAGTAAGGTTGAAACGGCTTACCGGAACCGGATGTACGCCGGCCGCCTCTTCGGCAAAAAGAATATTTTCAAAAATTTTCATAATGTCTGATTATAGCAAATCCAGACGGTTTTTGCAAAATCAGAGAAGGGTTCCGGCAAAAAATTCCGCGGTCTCTTCAATTGCGGTTTTTTCGGAAAACTCCGTGGTAAACGTATGCCCGCCTTCGTTCAAGAGAAGAATGCGCGGCAAAACGGCGCTTCCGTGAAAGGATTCAAAGTAAGAAAGCGAATGTTTCAGGGAAAGCGTTGCATCGTCTTTCGTATGCACAATGAGCACCGTTCCCCTGTAAGATTCCGCATATTCAAGAGGATTTACGGCAGACAGGGATTCAAAAAACTTTTTGCCGAGACAGTGTCCCATTCCGGGAGGATACACCCTGCCATTTTCCATCAAACTTTTTTTTAGTTTTCTTGTCAGGATTTTTTCCCCGATTAGTTCGGGATATGCAAGCGGAGCCCACAGCACCAACGCACTTGTTTTATACCGTGATGCGGCAAAAGAGGCCGTTACCGCTCCCATGGAAAGCCCGAGAACTCCCATACGGTTTTTATCGACCCTTTTGTCCCTCATGAGAAATTCCACCGCTTTCTTCCCGTCGTTTATCTCGGTGTGAAGGGTCATATTTTCAAACCTGCCATCGCTGTCGCCCGAACCCATAAAATCAAACCTGAGAACGGCCATGCCTTTACCCGCAAGATGCCGCGCAGTTCTCGTAAAGATAAAATGGCTCTCCGCCTTATTCCCCGTAAACCCGTGGAACATGACCACGGCGGGATAAGGGGGCTTTCCTTTCCCGGGAATGTGGAGAACTCCCGAAAGGTTATATCTTCCGCTTTTGAATCTAACGTTTTCTTCCATTGTGTTTTCCGGTATTCTATCATTTTTCAGACAAGCGGTAAAAAGAAAGAACCATGCAGGATTTGACTTTTGCATGCTTAATTTCTAAAATGATATGTTCGAAAAAGGCGAAAAAAATGGAAGAAAACAACAAAAAAACGGATTTTATCAGGGAAATAATACGGCAGGACATTGCAGACGAAAAATACGGGAAAAAAGTGCATACCCGTTTCCCCCCTGAGCCCAACGGGTACCTGCACATAGGGCATGCCAAGGCAATATGCATAAGTTTCGGCATGGCTGAGGAGTTCGGAGGCAAATACAACCTTCGTTTTGATGACACCAACCCCGTAAAAGAGGAAGAGGAATACGTAAACTCCATAAAGGAAGACATCCGCTGGCTGGGTTTTGACTGGGAGCAACGGGAATACTACGCATCCGACTATTTTGAACGCCTTTACGGCTTCGCAGTAGAACTGATAAAGAAGGGAAAAGCGTTTGTCTGCGACCTGACGGCCGAACAGATAAGAGAATACAGGGGCACTCTGACCGAACCGGGCAAGGAAAGCCCGTACAGGAACCGGACGGCGGAGGAAAACCTCAGGATGTTTTCGGAAATGCGTGAGGGAAAATACCCAGACGGCACGAAGGTATTGAGGGCAAAAATAGACATGTCCTCGCCCAACCTGAACATGCGGGACCCGGTAATGTACCGCATACTTCACAGGACGCATCACCGCACCGGAGATAAATGGTGCATCTACCCAACTTACGACTGGGCGCACGGGCAATCCGACTCCATCGAAGGCATCACTCATTCAATATGCACGCTGGAATTCGAAGACCACCGTCCTCTTTATAACTGGTTCATAGAACAGTTGGAAATACACCTTCCCCGGCAGATAGAATTTGCACGCCTCAATCTTACCCGCACTGTAATGAGCAAGCGCAAACTCCTCGAACTGGTTGAGGGGAAATATGTCAGCGGATGGAACGACCCGCGGATGCCTACTTTGTCGGGAATGAGGCGCCGTGGCTATACGCCGGCGGCAATCAAAAATTTCTGCGCCCGCATAGGAGTTGCAAAAACAGACAGTACCGTCGACATAGCGCTTCTCGAGCACTTCGTCAGGGACGACCTGAACAAAAACGCTCAAAGAGTCATGGGGGTCTTAAAACCGTTAAAGGTTATAATAGACAACTATCCCGAAGGGCAGACAGAAGAACTTGACGCAATCAACAACCCCGAAGACCCCGCGGCAGGCACAAGAAAAATACCGTTTTCAAAGGTCCTGTACATCGAGAAAAACGATTTCATGGAAGACCCTCCGAAAAAGTTCTACCGGCTGGCGCCCGGCAGGGAGGTACGCCTGCGCTATGCCTATTTCATAAAGTGCGTTGATATAAAAAAGGATGCTGAAGGAAATATCAGCGAACTGCACTGCACGTACGACCCTGCCACAAAAGGCGGGGATGCTCCCGACGGAAGAAAGGTAAAAGCGACCATCCACTGGGTAACTGCCGGAAACTCCATAAATGCAGAGGTCAGGCTGTACGACCACCTGTTTATTAAAGACAATCCTCTTGATGTTCCGGACGGCGGGGACTTCAAGGATAACCTTAACCCGTCTTCACTGGAAATCCTGACTGCTTGCTTGGAGCCCTCTATTGCGGGAGCGAAACCGGGAACCGTCTGCCAGTTTGAACGTCTCGGATACTTCTGCGCAGACCCTGACACAACGGAAACAAAACCCGTTTTCAACCGCACGGTAACACTGAAGGACGAATGGGCAAAACTGCAAAAAAAACATACCTCCTGATAAAATGAAGCGGATAAAAGAGCAGGAACGCGTGATACCGGTAACCTTGGAATATGACGTTGCGGTTGTCGGCGGCGGCGTTGCAGGAGTTGCGGCGGCGGTTGCGGCGGCAAGAAACGGAGTCAGCGTCTGCATCATAGAAAAACAGTTCGCACTCGGCGGTCTCGCCACGCTTGGCAATGTACTGGTATACCTTCCGCTGTGCGACGGCCGCGGGCATCAGGTAATAAAAGGCCTCGGCGAAGAACTGTTGAAACTGTCCATAAGCGACGGGTATGACCGGATACCGCAGGGATGGGAAAAAGACGGCTCAATTTCCCAGAGAATAAAAAACAGGTACCGGGTCAGTTTCAACCCGGCATCTTTCATTCTTGCGCTTGAGCCGTTTGTCATTAAAAGCGGCGCGGAGATAATTTACGATACGCGATTCTGCGGAGTAAAAAAGACGGGAAAAAGCATCACGCATGTGATAATTGAAAACAAGGAAGGCCGTTCAGCCGTTAAGTGCAAAACCGTTGTCGACGCGTCGGGAGACGCGGACGTCTGCGCGGCGGCAGGCGAAAAAACGGTATCTCTTAAGACAAACACAGCCGCAGGATGGTTCCTCTGCCTTGAAAAAGGGAAGATTGGACTTAATGTTATATCCGGAGCATACGACCCTTCCGGAAAAACCGTTCCCGAAGGGAAACGCGGTTTTTCGGGCATTGATGCAAAGAACGTCACCGAGCAGGTGCTGGAAACCCGTAAGATGTTCAGGGAAAAACTGAAAACTCTGAACAAAGATAGACTGCAGGTACTGCCCGTGACGCTTCCCACCGTTCCGGGATTCAGGATGACCCGACGGCTGAAAGGAACAACCGAACTTCAGGAGAAGGATGAACGCAGGATATTTTCAGATTCGGTAGGCATGACAGGGGACTGGCGGAAAGCAGGACCCGTATATTACATGCCGTTAAGCGCGCTTGCAGGAGTTAAAACCTCCAACCTGATTACCGCCGGAAGGTGCATATCGTCGGACAGCGCATGGGACATAACCAGGGTCATACCAACTTGCGCCGTTACAGGGGAAGCGGCAGGCACGGCCGCGGCCCTGCTCTGCCGTGCATGTAAAAAGAATTTTGATACCCTCGATGTTAAAGAACTCCGGGCGCAATTGAAAAAACAAAACGTCCTTTTATAACAGCAGAAGCATCGCTATCGAGAAGTATATGAATAATCCCGAAGCATCCATTATGGTGCTTATCATGGGACTGCTTACTATGGCCGGGTCAAGACGTAGTTTCCTCAAAACTATGGGCAGCAAACTTCCCACGAGATTTGCCCATACTGCAATAAACAAGACGGAAATGCCTATTACAAAACTCAGCATCATTTCTCCTTTCCAGTAGAAACTCCATATGGAAAGTATAACGCTGAGAGCAAGCCCCAGAAGCAATCCCACCAACAGTTCTTTTTTTATGACGTTAAACCATTTTTTTGGCGTCAGGTCTCCTGTCACCAGAGCCCTGATAATCAAAGTTGCAGACTGCGTGCCGGTATTTCCTCCCGTTCCGATAAGAACAGGAATAAAAAAGGCAAGCACTATTATCTTTCCAAGCGTATCCTCAAATGCAGAGATAACCTTGCTTGAAAGGAAACCTGCAAAAGTGAGCAAAGACAACCAGACTATTCTTTTTTTGAACAAGGAAAATACGGATGCAGTGGTATAATTTATCTCAAAAGGGATGACGCTGGCGCCCTTGTGTATATCCTCGGTAACTTCATCTTCGTAAACATCGATGACATCGTCTACAGTTACGACGCCGAGAAGAACGTTCTGCGAGTCTACGACGGGCAGAACAATCAGGTTATACTTCTTCATCATGTTCACCGCTTCTTCCTGGTCGTCGGAAGCGGATATTGAATGAAACTCTCTGTCCATAAGATTTTCAACCGTTTCGGAAGGAGCGGCAAGAACCAGCCTGTGAAGAGGGATGTCATCAAGAAGATGCCATTTTTCGTCAACGACGTAAACCGTATCAAGCGTTTCCGCATCCCGGCCGAACCTGCGTATATGCTCGATAGACTGCGCAACCGTCCAGTATGAGCGTATAGCCACAAAATCCGGAGTCATCAGCCTACCGACGCTGTCTTCCGGATAGCCGAGAAGTTTCATCGCCTCTTTCCTTTCTTCAGGAGGAAGAAGGTTGAGAAGGCGTTTTGTCACTTTCGCCGGCAGTTCTTCAAAAACATCCGTTCTGTCGTCGGGAGGCAGTTCAAGGAATATTTCCCTGATGTGTTCGTTGCTCAACTGCTTCAAAAGAATTTTCTGCTCGTTTGTATCAAGTTCGCTGAAAACTTCCGCGGCAAGGTCCCTGGGCAGTATGCGGAAAACAATGACCTTTTCTTCATCCTCTACGCTATCGAGGAAATCGACTATATCCTGCGCCGCCCACTCGGCAAGCGTCTCTTTCAGTACCCGCCAGTTCTTGGATTCGATTAACTCTTTAATTTCCGGAGTAAGAAGTTCTTTCAGCATAGTGTGGAAATTTTAACATTTTGAACCATTAAAATCAAAGGAGATTTGACCCTGAAAACGTATTCTGTTAACATAAAAATCATGGAAAGATACGTTTTCAGCAATTACGGGGGCAGTTACCAGTTAACTATTGAAACTCCTGCCGACCTGAAGAGAATTCTCGGCCTCGACGAAGCGCTCTGGGCGGCGACAAGCCTTCCGATAGATATACTTAATGCGGACAAAAAATTTCTCGAATATCTCGACACTGACAAAAACGGAAGGATACGGACAGATGAAATAAAAGATGCCGTAAGGTGGACGTTCAACATATTGAAGGACGTTTCCCGCATGTCGGAGGGGACCGACGAACTCCTTCTTGAAAGCATAAACACAGACATTCCGGAAGGTAAAATTCTCAAAGGCACCGCAAAAATAATTCTTTTCAACCTGAACGGGCAGACCGATGCGGACAGGGTTACGCTCACACAGGTAAGAAACCTTCAGGGCATTATGGCAAGTTCCACAACCAACGGAGACGGCGTTATAACCCCTGACGCCACTGACGATGCGAAACTTGCAAAATTAATAACCCTGATAATGCAGACTATGGGCAGTTCGGACGATGCAAGTGGGAAGCCCGGCATCAACGGTACGCAGACGGAAAATTTTTTCACGGAAGCCTCCGGTTATCTTGCATGGCTGGAAAGGGGAAAAATACCCGAAGGCACGGAAAAAACGGACATAATGGTCTGGGGAGAAGAAACGAATGCCGCATTCGGCGCTCTTCGCAATACTGAAAGAAAAATAGACGAATTTTTTGCGCAGTGCGCACTGGCGAAGTTTGATGACAGAGTCAAAAACTCACTTAAATTAAAACAAAAAGAACTGGACGAGGCGGATTTTACCGACAGGAACCTGATACTCGAAAGACTCAAAACCGCTCCTCTCGCGGAGGTAAACACCGAAGGCATACTGCCGCTGGACGAAGGAGTAAACTTACTCTATTCCGACGATGTTAAGAACCTTAAAGAGCGTGTACTCTCAAAAATATTTGGACCGACTATAAATGTCCTTACGCAAGAAAAGTGGGAAAAGACAAAAAGCGTATTTTCAAACTACCGCGCCTACGTAGACGGCAAAAAGGGCGCCAGCGTTGAAGCAATCGGTGAAGACGCTCTAAAAAAATATATCGCGGGGGATTATAAAGAGAGGGTGAACGGACTTATACAGAAGGACATTGCCGTCGCGGAAAAGATAAAACACATAAGAGACGTTGAAAAACTGATTCTCTACCAGAAGTTTTTGATTGAATTCGCAAATAATTCCGCAAGTTTCGCCAATGTTTACAATCCTGAAATCCGCTCTATTTTCGAGGCGGGAACCCTTGTCATTGAAGGCAGAAAAATAACGTTCACGATACTTACCGGCGACCGCGCCGCGCACAAGAAAGCGGCGCAAAACAGCAACGTCTATCTGATGTACCTTGAAATAACAAGCAGACAGGAAGGAACTGACGCAAAATTTGAAATAGCCGCGGCCGTAACCTCCGGGGATTCCGGCACTCTCAGAATAGGCAAACGGGGGATATTTTTCACCCGTGACGGCAAAGAATGGGATGCCGAAGTGGTCGACATAGCCGAAAATCCCATAGGCCTGCTTGAATCCGTCAAGGCACCGTTCATAAAACTCTCGGATTCCATAAAGAACCAGGTGGAACGATTCGCAAAGGCGAAGGAAGCAAAAATAGAGACTGCCATCGTTGCGCCGACCGGCGCAAGCATGACAAGGGACCTGCTTGTCGGCGGGGGTGTTGCAATTGCGGCGCTGGGTTCATCGTTCGCCTATATTGCAAAAGCGGTATCGCAGGTCAGGATAACCCATTTCCTGATAACCGTCGGCATTATACTGTTTGCCATTCTGTTCCCAAGCCTAATAATGGGCATCATCAAACTCCGCAGAAGAAACCTCAGCATACTGTTTGAAGCGTCGGGATGTGCAATAAACGTCAGGATGAAACTTACCCTGGGCCTTGGCAGAATTTTTACGTTCATACCACCCTACCCTCCCGGTTCGCAAAAAATGACACCCGACATCATTGCGCAACTGGCAAAGAACAAAATGATAACCGGGCGCACCAACCTAAAGCGAATATTGAAAGTCGCCATCGCAACCGTCATTATATGCCTCATCGTTTTTCTCTTATTGTACACATTCGGCTAATGTCGGGGGTCAGGTCTTGAAACGGAGCTGTCCCCCTCGGCTATACGGGGCCAGACGCTGTTGAAGGTTCTAACGAAGGAAGAGGATGCCGAGGGGAAGTTTATCAGATTCAAGAGAGCGGGCAAATGCGGCGGTCCTGTCTGAAGGGTTGTATGAGTCCTCAATATAGTATGTGTTTTCTTTGAACCACTGGAAGGTATTCAGTTTATTGAAAGTAACGCAGGGCTGCAGAACGTCGACTATGGAAAAGCCTTTGTGGGAAATTGCGGCTTTTATTATTTCTTTAGTTTTTTCCACGTCGCCGGCAAAAGCACGCGCAACAAAGGACGCATTCAATGAAACTGCCGCGGCAAGAGGATTGAACGGCTCCGCGGAAACCCCTTCAACCTGAAGGGGAGTCTTAAAACCCTTCATGCTCGTGGGAGATGCTTGCCCTTTCGTGAGGCCGTAAATCATGTTGTCGTGTATTATGGCGGTAATATCCGTATTTCTTCTTATGGTATGGATAAAATGATTGCCTCCCTCGCCGTACATACAGCCGTCGCCGCTCTCCGCTATTACCGTGAGAGCAGGATTTGCAAGTTTTATCCCGACAGCCGCAGGCAGCGCCCTTCCATGCAGACCGTTAAAATAGTGGACAGCCATGTACTGGGGCGTTTTCGCCGCTTGTCCTATGCCGGAGACAAAAACAAGGTTTTTCCTGTCAAGATTCATCTCGCTTATCGCTTTATTCACGGCATTCAGTATTGCAAAATTACCGCACCCGGGGCACCACGCAGTATCCTGTTTCATCTGTAAATCCATTAAAATCCTCCCTAACCCTACTGAAAACTTTTAAACTCCTGCAAGAGCATCCGCGAGTTCCTCAACGCTGAAAGGAAGTCCGTCATATTTGTTTATCCTGTGCTTCACGTCATATCCGATTTCAAGTTTGATAAGATTGGCAAACTGTCCGGAATAATTGTTTTCTATGACCACGACCTTCTTCGCTTTTTCAAGATACCCGTTTATCTCTTTGCTTATCGGCCAGACCTGATGGAAATGGAGAAATCCGGTTTTCCCGTTCCCGCGGCTATCCAGCGCTTCTTTTATTATGGGGTACGTCGAGCCCCAACCGATAACAAGGGTCTCAAAATTTTCACTTCCCGAAAACTCCGGAGACAGTACGTCTCTCTCTATAAAAGACTGTTTTTTCCATCTTTTCTCCACCATCTTCCTGCGTACCTGCATGTCCTCGGTTATAAACCCGTTTTCGTCATGCTCGTCGCTGTCAACCCGCACAAAGCCCTCTCCGCGTCCGGGTATGCCGCGCGGAGAGACGCCGTCTTCAGTAAACAGATACCTTTTGTACCCGCTTTTTGTTTCAACGATAAATTCCTTGTTCTCCTCTTTATTTTCCGGAAGACCGGGCAGGTTATAGTAAGTATCGAGAAAGTACTGGTCGGTAAGAATGAAGACGGGCACCTGGTACCTGTCCGCAAGATTGAACGCCCTTTGCGTAACAAGGAACGCATCTTCTATTTTCCCCGGCGCAAAAATTATCCTGGGAAATTCGCCGTGCCCGGAATAGAGCGCAAGATTCAGGTCGGCCTGTTCGGTCCGGGTAGGCAGGCCGGTTGCGGGAGCAGGCCGCTGTCCGAGGTGGATAACCACCGGCGTTTCCGTCATCCCTGCAAGACTTAGTCCTTCCTGCATCAGGGCAAACCCTCCTCCGGCAGTGGTAACCATTCCCCTTGCGCCGGCATACCATGCGCCCAGCGCCATATTTATTGCGGATATTTCATCCTCCGCCTGTTCCACGACGATATTTTTTTCCTTCTGTTTTCCCGCGAGAAAAGTGAGCACTCCGGTTGACGGCGACATCGGATAGGACGAGATAAAATTACACCCGCCGGCAAGAGCGCCCAGGCCAACCGCCTCGGAACCGTTGATAAGCATCTCGTTATTTACTCCTTCACCCGGAGAAATCGACTTGTAAGAGCTTCTTTCCAGTATGTTTTGCCCGGCTTCGTAGCCCTTTTCAAGGGCTTTTTTGTTCTGTGCAACAATCTCTTCCCCCTTGCGGGCAAACAGTTTTTCGAGGTATTCCTGCGGGATGGTTTTCCCGACATTCATGACAGCAAGCATTGCTCCCGTAGCAACCACGTTGGCGAAAACCGGATTGCCAATTTCCCGCGCAATGCCGGCAAACCCGACTTTCTCATTGATGCCGCCGATGCCTTCTCCGAATTCGCCTATAACCAGCGTATCTTTCCTGATTCTGCCGGATACTCTTTTGGCAGAATCCTCATCGAGAGCAAGCAGTACGTCTATCCTGTCGGTGCAGGCGCGGACTCTTCCGGAAGAAACCCTTATCTGGGTGGAATTGGCGCCTCCGCGCACCCTGCTCATGTATTCTTTCGTGGCAAAGATATTATAGCCCGCTCCCAAAAGTATTTCGGAAAGGAGTTTTTCTACGGTCTGTATTCCCTGCCCTGCCTGCCCTGTTATCAGTATCGATATATCTTTCATGCGTTCATCCAGTTCCATGTCCTGCTCTCGTCCCGTTCAAGCCAGTCGGATGTTTCCGACAGATATGAATAGACGTTCGCAATGGCTTCCATATGATTTTTCTCCTCGGAAAGGAGAAACTCGAGCAGTTTTCTCTCAGATGCATCCTCTGCTTCCTTCAGAAAGCGCTCATAGGCGCCATAACTTTCTTTTTCCAACTGCATAGCCGTTTCGTAAGCATCCAGGTTATCTTTAACGGAACTCTCTTTGACGCGCTTGAAAAATGATTTAAGTTCTTCTTCTATGGAATTCGTTTTCTCATAACCTGCAAGGTATACATGGCCTTCCCCCGCAGTGTTGAATTCTTCTATTCTTTTCGCATGGTCTATCTCTTGTTTTGCCAGAGCATAAAAGAGATTTTTGCCAAGCGGATTTTTCACCTTTGATGCAAGTTCAAGATACAGCACAGTCCCTTTCCTTTCAAAATCCAGAGCAAACTCCACTATTTTTTTTTCCATTTCAGCCCTCCGTTTTTTCATGCAAACGCAATGTTGAATATCATCATAAGAACGAAACCCGTGAGAAAACTCAGGGTTGCGATATCGGTATTGCCTGCCCTCTGGGTCTCGGGTATCACCTCCTCCACTACAACATAAATCATGGCTCCCGCGGCGAAAGCGAGGGCATAGGGCATCAACGGCCTGAAAAACTTAACTGCAACCGCTCCGATAACTCCTCCTATCGGCAGTACCATGCCGGACATCTGCCCGAACCAGAAAGCCCTCCTCCTGCTCATTCCGGTTCCTCTCAAAGGAATGGATACGGCCATTCCTTCGGGAATGTTATGCAGGGCGAGGGCAACCGTAAGAGCCAGCGACGAGGTAAAAGTCACTCCCTGCGCTCCTGCTTCGAAAGAACCGAACGCAACCCCCACTGCAAGGCCTTCTGGAATATTGTGAAGGACTATCGCCATAACGAGCAGATACGTGAAAGATACGTCTATTTTTATCCCTTCCTTTTCCGAATAAGGCAGGTTCGGATGAAGATGCGGAATAATTTTATCAAGGGCAAATATAAAAAAAGACCCCAGCACAAAACCGATTGTTATAACCATCCATCCGGGAAAAAAATATCCTTTGGAGATTTCTATGGCAGGCAGGATAAGAGAGAAGAAACTCGCAGAGACCATTATGCCGCCCGCAAAACCGAGGGAGCAGTCGAACACCTTTCTTGAGGGTTTTTTCTGAAAGACCACTACCGCGGCTCCCAGCATTGTGGTAAACCACGTCAGAACGTTTGCCAGAAAAGCAAGCAGAACCGGATTAAGAGTTTTCAGGTTCTCCATTATTTGATAAAATCAAGGTATTCAGAAGCCGCTATCGCCGCCTTGGCCCCTTCGCCGCATGCGATTATTATCTGCTTTTTAAACACATTGGTAACGTCTCCCGCGGCAAAGAGTCCGGGTACGGACGTTTTTACGGCACAGTCCACAATTATCTCTCCATACTCGTTCTTCACAACCCCATCGACTATGCCGGAATTGGGAACGGAGCCTATCTCCACAAGAACTCCCTCCACGGCAATTTCCTTTTCGGTTCCACCGGAATTTTTCACCGTGACGCCGCTTACCATTTTATCGCCGTATATTCTCGCTATCACAGTGCCGGTGAGCACCTCTGCATTTTTATATTCCGCGAGTTTATCTGTCAATATCCTGTCTGCGGCAAGACGGGAAAGTTTTTCTATCAGATATACCTTTTCGGCAATCTTGACCATCTGCAGGACAACTTCCAGCCCGGCATTCCCTCCGCCTATAACCGCCACGTCCTTGCCGGCGAACAACGGCCCGTCGCATATCGCACAGTAGGTGACTCCCTTGTTCTTAAATTCCTGTTCGCCCGGTACCGAAAGTTCTTTCTGTTTTCTTCCTGTACATACAATAACCGTTTTTGCCCTGTATTGTTTTTTGTCTGAAATAACGGTAAAAACGCCCTCGGATTTGACTATTCGGTCTACCTTTTCTCCTTCGTTCAATTCTACGTCAAACTCTCTGAGGTGAGCGGCAAATTTTTCGGCAAGTTCAGGCCCCGTGATGTACTGATGCCCGAGATAGTTGCCGACGTCTCCTGTCCAGAGAGTCTGCCCGCCGACATCCATGGTAACCATGGCAAACCCGACTTTCTTTCTCGCGAGATAAATTCCCGCGGTTATGCCGGCCGGCCCCCCCCCGACTATAATAGTTTCATAAACCGTCATATTCCGAGTTCAGCCTTTATTGCCTCTTTATCGAACCCGATGATTATCTTGCCGCCTATGTCTATTACCGGAACTCCCATCTGCCCGGACTTATCCATCATTTCTTTTCTTCTGGACTCATCGGCACCCACGTCATAACTTTCGTACCTGACGCCGTTGTCGTCAAGAAAATCTTTCGCCATTTTGCAGTACGGACATGTCGATGTAGAGTAAACTGCGACCTTTTTCTGTTCCATTATTTTTCTCCGAGCAGTTTTCCTATCTTCTCAGCTTCTGCGATGCAATCCGGACGGTGGTTTACGGCCCCTTTTTCATCAGTCAGAGGACAGAAAATCTCATACCTGTAAGAGGCCCCTATAGTAACGAAAAAATTTTTAACTATTGCTTTGGAATTGTCAAAAAAATCCTTTCTGTCGGTTCCCGCTACAGATATAAAAGCGCCCTGCTTTCTTTTCGGAATTACATACGATTTATAAAAATATAAGCCCAGCCACTGGCACTGAAATCTGTCTATCATCATCTTTGTCTGTGCCGACACACTGCCGAAAAAAACGGGGGAAGCAACAACTACGGCATCCGCATGTTCGACGGCGGGATAAATTTTCTGCATGTCATCTTTTATCTTGCATCTGCCGTCTTTCGTTATTACCGCACATTCCTGACAAGGCACGAACTTCATCTGGTTTAACACGAATTTCTCAGTATCTGCGCCCGCTTTCCTTGCGGACTCAAGACACCTGTCAAGAAGTATTTCGCTGTTGCCTCCCCTCCTTGGGCTTCCCGAAATCCCGAGCACTTTTATTTTTGGCATGTCATTTTTTTTCCTTCATCTCTTCGCCGCAGCAATATTTCTGTTCCTTTCCTTCCTTGCCGCATTTCTTGCACTCGTACGTCTTCGGTCCTTCTTTCTTTGTTCCTCCGCAGCAGCACTTACACATTTAAATCACCTCCTTGTCCCGCCTCTTTTCGTCATTGCGAGGCGCCGTGCCCCGTTCTACGGGGTTTTTTGCCGTGGCAATCCTATTGAGATTGCTTCCTCGCTCCGCTCATCGCAATGGTAATCATTACGGGCTTTATATCTGTTTGATGCTATATATCCAGTTTCGTTTCACCTTCCCATAAACCGTGTATGTTGCAGTAGGATGCGGCATGTACCGTTCCGCTCTTCCCTGTTTTAAAAACAAAGACCGCTTCGGGTGCGGAATAGACGGTACTTGTATCCGCACCGTCAGTGGAAGCGCCGTGGGAAGTAAATTCAACCTTTCCGACCTGATAAGGAAATTTTCCCCCTTCAGGAAGGAAGTAAACATCTATCCATGCTATATGGTGCGCGGTGGTATTGGGATGCGGTATCTCCCTGCCGACGGAAACTTTCACTCTGATGCCTTTTTCACCGTCCGCTTCGAGAATTTCCACGACGGGAACGTGCTTTTCCTTCGTCCAGTCGCCGCTCTGATATAGGTTTTTCATGTTTTTTCATCTCCTCTTATTTTTTACTCAACTGTTCTTTTATCTTGGACAACTGTACGAAATGGCTTCTTTCTTCCTCTATGATTTTATCCATTACCTGGTGCTGCGTTTCCGGAACGACCTTCTTGGTTTCAAGATAGTACATTACGGAATCCAGTTCCCTCCTGATAGCAAAGTCCACCGCCTTTAAAACCCCTCCCGCAGTATCCAGTTCCCTTTCTATTTCAGGAGAGAAAACGATGGCGTCGGCATAAGACTTCAGATACTGGAAGTATTCTCCCGGGTATGTCTCCGAAGGCTCGTATTTGGTAATCTTGCTGAGCATCTCCGTAAAAATTTTCTTATGCCTTACCTCTTCGTCCGCAAGAAAACTGAAAAGTTTTTTTATTTCCTGTTCTGAATTCTTTTCAGCGACCTTTCTGTAAAGTTGTTCCCCGTTTTCCTCTATCCTTACCGCAAACTGAAACACCTCGCTGACGTCAAAAAATACACCCATTTCCGCCTCCTTTACTCTAAACTCTTCCCGATACGCCCGCATCGTGAAAAGTTAAAGATTTTGTTTTTTTTACAACACATCTATCTGTTTGTGTTTCCCCTCTATGGTTCCCGCGAGATTTTCGATAAGTTGAACATCCTTTTCTCCCGGGCAACCGTTGATTATTACCGGGTCCAGAATTTCTATGCCTCCGGCAGGCAGCATGTCCGTTATAGATTTTAACATGTTTCCGCCCCAGCCGAAAGAACCGATAACGGAAACAAACCTTGTCTTCGGCCTCAGCACCTTGAAAAGATATGCGGCATAAACGGCTGAAGGATGCGGTCCTGTAAGCACCGTAGGCGTTCCCAGCACCATTGTGGCGGCATCGACGAGTGAAACGGCAAGTTCTCCCACATCCGCAACCGTCAGGTTGAAAGGTTTTACGGTAATGTCTTTCTTAATAAGCGAATCCACCAGAAAATCAACCATCTTCGCCACACTGCCGTGCATTGAAACATACGGAATGACAACCTCATTTTTCACTCCGTCGGATACCCAGTCTTTATAGGCGCTTATGATGAAATCCGGGTTGTTGTACACAGGGCCGTGGCTGGGAGCGATAATTTCAATTTTCATGCCGCCCAGCATGCCGAGGTGTTTTTTTATGTTGTTCCTGAAAGGCATCATAATTTCTGCGTAGTATCTTTTTGCGCATTCGTAAATCTTTTCGTTGCAGGAACTGTAAAAACTGCTTGTCGCCAGATGCGAACCGAAAAGGTCGCACGGAAATAGTATCCTGTCTTCAACGTCGTATGTAACCATCGTTTCCGGCCAGTGAACCCATGGAGCGTTAAAAAACTTCAGTGTTTTTCCGCCTATGGACAAATCCCCGCCGTTTTCCACCTCGGTAATTCTGTCCGGAGATACTCCCAGCAACTTATTCAGAAGCGCCGCACCTTTCCCGTTAGTCAGAACCTTTGCTCCGGGAAATTCTTCAAGAACCGCCGGAATACTGCCGGAATGGTCCTGCTCCGAATGATTTGAAACCACGTAATCGATTCTGCCGCCGCTCAGTTCCTTCAGGACATTGATAAATTTACCGGTCTTCCCCGGGTCCGACGTATCGATAAGAACGTTTTTTTCATCCTTTATCAAATATGCATTGTACGTCGTCCCGTCGGGCAGGGGTATCAGTTCATCAAAAAGCCTCCTATCCCAGTCGTTCATGATAATGCCGTGCACGTTTTTCTTTATCTCGCGGACAATCATTGCGCCTCCCGTTAAACCTGCTTGTTTTCTTTTTCAAACTGGTCTTTTCCCGCCCCGCATTCCGGACAGACCCAGTCTTCCGGCAATTTTTCAAAACTTGTTCCCGGCGCAATGCCGTTATCCGGGTCGCCCTTTGCCGGGTCGTATATGTATCCGCACACAGTACAAATATATCTGTCCATTATTCCTCCCTGTTTTTTACCCCTTTGCAGTTTTTGCACAGTCCTTTAAGGTATAAATGGTGCTCATCTATGGAATGTCCGTCAATCTCCTTTTCCTCCAGCAAGCCGCATTTGTGGAAAATGTCATAAAGTCCGCCGCACTTTTTACATTTGAAATGCAAATGAGGGCTTTCCGAGTAATCGTATCTCGACTCATTTTCCTCAACTGTAACCTGTGATATTATCTTTTTGTCGGCAAGTATTTTCAATGTATTGTAAATGGTGGTTTTGGACAACGTCGGTATTTCCGGAGAGAGCCTGCTGTATATATCCTCCACGGTTGGATGCACCCTGTTTTTTACAAGATATTCAAAAATCTTCATTCTCTGGAACGACGGCTGAATGCCGCTGTCTTCAAGTTTCTTTATAATCTCAGCCTGCTTCATTTGAACACCTCCCCGTTAAAATAATACCAAAAAACAAAATCCAGGTGAAACATGGGTATTTCGGCTTCTTCCGCAAACCTTTTCATCAGCTCTTCCGTGCAAAGGTATTTTCCCGGAAGCAGGTTCCCGGGAACCGCACCGATAACTCCCGCCGCAACAAGTCCCCTGAGGATATGCCGGTCAAGTATCGCAAGTTCATCGCCCCTGCCCGTATTTCTAAGGAAATGACTTGCCTCCTTATACCCCATTCCCTTCACGTTTTCAACTATGTAACTTCTTAAAACTTCCGCATTCCCTTCCTCGTAAAGTTTCCGGAGGAACAAACCGCTTCCGTTGAAACATTTTTCTCTTGCTTCAACTATGTAGCGCGACTTATTGTTCCTGAACCTGACACCGCATAAACTGCCGGAAATCTGTTTTTCCGAACCACACTGCAGAACCCCCCCCCGGAAAAGCTTTTCAACGTTATCCCAGCAAACCCTTGCTTTGCACTGGGGCGTAAGAAGACAAAAGTAAAACTCCTTCTGTATTCTCTCTGGAGTACCGTTGCGTTTAAACTGTAAAAACCTTTCTTTTATCTGCGGCTCTATCTTTTTATGAATTGTTTGCAAAGTTGTAACAATTTCATTCATACCTAAATTTTACCTCAAAATTTTAAAAAAGCAAGCCTTACCTGAGATTCCGGCATAAGAATCCTTGGTACTGAGGGGAAAAGAAAGAGTTGACGTGCGAGTGTGGAAGCGCAGCAACAAGACAAGGTGAAAAGCGCAAGCGTTCGGACGATTACCTTACTCGGAGCTGTCTGAGCCGTCCGGAGCTCGTTTTTTAGAGCGCAGGATGGCGAGTTCTCCGAGAGTCCGATTTCACCGTAGTTTTTATCTGTGCTGAAGCCAAAGCCCGTAGGGCTGTTTCGAGCACGAAAACTGCTTTCTTTCCTCTCTGGTTCCTTATATCGGAATTTCTGCCAATCAAATGTGAGATGGATAACGTTTCTACGTGTGCTCAATTTTATCGAGAATAAATTCAGTAA
>CAYPTS010000025.1:0-24234 GCA_964413825.1 uncultured bacterium | reverse complement strand
AGTTTCACCTGTCACGCAGCACCTGAGCGAAACGGCTGCTCCGTCCGCCTTTTAATGACAGAACCACGGTAGAAACAAGGAGTAAGAAATGACACACCGAGCAGTTTGCCTGATATCGGGAGGGATGGACAGTTTTGTCAGCGCAGCCATTGCAAAAAGGCAAGGGTACAAGATTTACGCTCTGACGGTCAGGTATGGGCAGAAAGGCCGAAGGGAGCTTTCTTCCGCCAAGAAAGTCGCAGAGTTTCTTGGCGTTGAACGGCATCTGATAACCGGCGTCGACCTGTCATGGACACATTCCGCTTTAACGGATAAAAAGATACAAATTCCCGAAAAAACCTCGCAGGGAGAAATTCCAGCAACCTACGTTCCGGCGAGGAATACCATTCTTATAAGCATTGCGCTCGCCCTTGCCGAAACCATTGATGCAGATGCAATCTTCACAGGCGTAAACGCGGTGGATTTTTCCGGGTATCCTGACTGTCGGCCTGAATATGTAAGAAGATTCGGACAACTGATAGAGACCGCCACAAAAAAAACCGCACAGGGAGGGAAAATTCAACTGAATGCCCCTCTCATCAACATGTCAAAACAGGCGATAATTAAGAAAGGGCTTTCCCTCGGACTGGACTTCTCCATTACATGGTCATGCTATAAGAGCGGAAGAAAGCCCTGCGGTAAATGCCCCAGCTGTATCCTGCGCGCAGAAGCCTTTGCCTCCTCCAAAATCCCCGACCCCGCTATTACTGGACAGAGGGCTTAACAATTGTTACGGGACCCGGCACATCCATACTTTTCTGCCCTTCGGGCAGTTCGGGCATCGTTATCTCCATACTGCCGCAAACAGGACACTTCGGCATCATCGCATCCGGGTTTGCCGGCGGCGCATCCGGAGAGAAAGACGGTTCCTCAAAAGCAAATACCGTTCCATCTTTCATGCACTTGTATACCGGATAAGCATTCTTGCCCTCGCTGAACGGAGAGTCCGCAGGGAATTCGAACGCCTGTCCGACAACCATTTTCTGGGAAAACACCTTGCTTGCCTGCACATCCACAAGAATCCGTTCGTATGTGTACGGCTTGGGCTTCAACTGCTTCACCACAAACCCGAGAGCAACCACAATCACCACTATCAAACCAATCTGCGCCAATTTCTGCTTCATCCTCTGCCTCCTTTACCCCGCACTCTTTAAAAGCAGGGATTCGGAAATGCTTTCTCCTGCCTTTGTCTTTCCCAAACCTCTGTCTTTCAGGTGAGGGGCTACGATTCATATTAATCTATTTCTCTGCAAATGTAAACCTTAAAACAATGCTTTCTCTTTTCCTACGGTGGAAGAAGGTCCGTGGCCGGGGTAAATAACCGTTTCGTCCGGCAGTACCATGAGTTTCGTCCTGATGGAATCGAACAACTGCTCTTCGGAACCGCCCGGCAGGTCGGTCCTGCCGTACCCCCCGCAGAAAAGAGTATCGCCGGTGAATGCAAGTTTTCCGCTTACCAGGCATATACTGCCAGGAGAATGCCCCGGGGTATGCAGTACATTGAAAGACATTTCACCGGCATTGACTGTATCGCCATCCTCCAACACGCACGCGTCAACCTCCACCGTTACGGGAAACCCCAGGAACCCGGAAAGATTCTTCTCCGGGTCGCGCAGGCAGTCCGCATCAAGACTGTGTATGTAAACGGGCAGGCAAAATTTCCCATCCTCTTTTATGTGGTCGGCATGCCCGTGGGTATTGACGATAAAAGCCGGCCTTATCTTCTTTTTGTTTACAATCTCTGCTATCTTTTCGTATTCATCCCCCGGGTCGATAACAAAAGACTCGCCCGTCTTACCGCAGGTCACTATGTAACAATTGGTCTGCATTTCGCCCACGACAATCTTTTCTATTGCAATATCCATAATAAGTATTATAATATACACTCCCAAAAACGAAAAATGTGGAAAAAAACATTCTTAATCCTGTTTATAGCCCAGATTCTTTCAATTCTCGGCTTCTGGTTTGCCATGCCGTTTTTGCCGTTTTTTATTGCCGAATTGGGAACGTTTGATGCGGGCCAGCAGGCATTCTGGTCAGGTATAGCCCTGGGCGTGAGCGGCATCACCTTCTGCATGTTTGCACCTGTATGGGGTATTCTGGCCGACCGCTACGGCCGCAAGATTATGGTGTGCAGGGCGATGTTTGCGGGCACGGCGGTACTGCTGCTGATGTCGATGGTACGCACCGTAGGACAACTCATTGTCTGCCGCATGCTGCAGGGAGCATTTACAGGAACTCTTGCCGCAAGCATTGCTCTGGTTGCCAGCATCTCTCCTCGAAACAGAAGCGGGCTTACCCTCGGAATGATGCAAACTTCCGGCTTCATAGGGGCAACCGCCGGACCTTTTTTCGGAGGCGTCATTGCAGATATGTACGGATATAGGGCAGCCTTCCGCGCGGGAGCATTGATTACCCTTCTCGGCGGTCTCATGGTTTTGTTGTTCGTAAAGGAGAATTTCATTCCCCCTGACGCAGAAAAAGACGGTAAGCCGATGAGTTTCAAGAAGATTCTTGCGGCAAGCGGTTTTATGGCGGCGGTAGCCATCATATTCGGAGTTCACCTGAGCAACTCTCTGGTAAACCCCTCTTTTCCCCTTATTGTAAAAGACATCCTGCCTTCTGCGGAAAACCTGAACAGCGCCACGGGCTCTGTCCTGGGAACGGCCGCCTTGGCAGGAGCGTTTTCCGCCGCAATACTCGGGCACATGGGAGACAGGCTGGGACACAAAAAAATTCTGCTTATCTGTTGTATAACCGCGGCAATTGCATCGACAGGACATTTTTTTGCTTTCACCTTACCGGCATTGTTTGTCGTACGCATACTCTTCGGCCTGGCGGTTGCGGGAATGGTGCCCGCCGCAAATGCAATGATTCACAGGATTATAGACCCGCGGTGCATCGGCAAGGCATACGGGGCGTCTACGTCTCTGGGTATGCTCGGATTTGCCATAGGCCCTTTTCTGGGAGGACTGATAGCCAGAGAGGCGGGTTTGCGCATACCGTTTCTTGTTACGGCGCTGTTTCAGATACTGCTGGCATTTTTTATTGTCAGATATATCAAACAGTCTGATTTCAAGTCCACATCTTGACGGGAAAACTTGTTTTTTGACAGGGGAAAACTTTTCTGGTAACATTGACCGTCTTTTCTTTTTTGAAAAAATTTGACAAAAGGATAAATAGGTTTTAATCTATTAGAAATTTTTTAGGCTTCTTTGTGAAAAAAATCACAAATGGATACATTATACATATCGAAAAAAGACTGGGACAGTTTTATAAAAGGGAAACTGGAAAGCAACAGGATATTCGCGCCAGTCGATACGGAAGGACGGCTATGCTATAAAAAAATCCTTCAGGGAGACGAAACAAGCATCGTTTACGACAGGGCGCGTCCGGTTGAGCCCCTGAAGTTGTTCCTGGTGCCGTTCAAGGAACGGGTATTCCCGGCGGCAGACTCCATAACCCCGGTCGTGGTTATGGGGCCTTCGGCATGCGATTTAAAGGGACTGGAGATACTCGACAGGGTTTTCCGCGACGGCGAATACAAGGACCCCAATTACGCCAAGCGCAGGGAAAGCACGCTCATTGTGAGTTTCGACTGCCGCTCCCCTTACCCCACCTGTTTCTGCGAACTGGTCGGCACGCATCCTTATCCGGAAATGAATTTTGACCTGAACATCTCTCAGTTTGAAGAAGGCATGCTGATTCAAATAGGCTCCGAAAAGGGACGCGCTTTCATAGGCGGCGACCAGAAGTTTTTTCAGGCAACCGGCGAGCAAAGAAAAAAACGGGATGCAAACAGGCAGAAAACGTCCGAGGCGGTAAGAGAAAACAACAGAGCCTTCGACTTTTCGAAGATAGATGAACTGAAGGGCGCATACCAGACGGAACTGTGGAAAATGCCAAAAGAGGTCTCAAACTGCGTCCAGTGCGGCAGTTGCACCAGCAACTGTCCCACCTGCGTGTGTTTTCTTCTTGAGGACACGGGCAACGACGGGGTTTCAAGAAAAACCAAGGTCTGGGACAGCTGTCTTTTCCCGGGATACGCGCGGATGGCGGCGGGAGCATCCCCGAGACCTTCGCTTTACGACAGATATGCAAACCGCCTCCTGTGCAAATATTGGTACATGGTTGAAAACTTCGGGATGAAAGGATGCACCGGTTGCGGACGGTGCATAGCCGGATGCACGGGAAAAATAGACAAGAGGAACGTTATAACGGAAGTTTTAAGAGAAAAAAACAGGGACAATGGATAAAAACATATACGAAACCATAAGATGCGAGGTTAAGGAAGTTATAACGGAATCCCCGGCAATAAAAACAGTTGTCCTGAAGCCGGAAAAAGAATTTTCTTTTCTTGCCGGACAGTTTGCCTCTCTGACCGTGCCGGGAATCGGGGAGGCGCCGTTTACCCCCTCTTCATCGCCATACGACAGGGAAAAGCTGGAGTTTACGGTAATGAAAGCCGGAAGGGTCACCGCGGCAATACACAACCTTAAGGCCGGCGATTTTGTCGGGGTCAGGGGACCCTACGGGAAACCTTACCCTCTGGATTATTATAAAGGAAAAGAAGTTCTGCTGGTGGGCGGCGGCGTGGGACTGGCTCCCCTGCGCGCATTGTTTTTCGCACTAATGAAAACGGTCAACGACTACAAGAGAATAGTTTTTTGCTGTGGCGCCAAAACGCCGGAAGACTACATATACAAAGGCAAGATACTGGACGAGTGGCACCAGTTCTGCAAAACGTCCCCTCTTTGCTTCAGGATAACCGTTGACAAGAAAGATGAAAACTGGAAGTATGGCGAGGGAGTGGTGACGAAAACCCTTGACAACCTCGATGTTGACATTAAGAATTCCGTGGCGGTGGTCTGCGGTCCGCCGATAATGATGAAGTTTGCCACGCTGAAGCTTCTCGAAATCGGGTATACCGACCCTCAAATATACCTTTCCATGGAAAGAAAGATGTACTGCGGGGTCGGACAGTGCAGACACTGCCTGATAGGAGACCTGTTCGTATGCAAAGACGGGCCTGTCTTCACCTATGACCAGATTAAGGGAAAGCCCAATTTGTGGGCATGAATATACCCCCCTCACTCTCCTCTCTCCCCCCCGGGGAGAGAAATAAAAGGAGCGGGGTTAAGATGAAAAAATGAAGAAATTATATATTGATTACGACAGGTTTCTGGAGGTCCCGGACGCAGAGATTAAGTGCAGTTACCGCATGCACCCGAAAAACGACGGGGTAACCTCTCTCAGGGAAGAACTTGCATTTATGTTCGCCTGCCGCAGGTGCGAGGACTACCCTTGCGTAAATTCCTGCCCTACGGGCGCGCTGAAAAGAGAGGACGGGCTGATTAAACGCTCGAGGGTTTTGTGCATTTCCTGCAAAACCTGTTCTCTCGCCTGCCCGTTCGGCACCATACTCCCGGAACTGATACCGTACCTGGTCAGCCGTTGCGACGCATGCATGGGACGGCTCAAAGACAACGAACAGCCCCTGTGCGCGGCAACCTGCGGCAACGGGGCGATAAAATATGTGGAAGAAGATTCCATCGAGGACAAGAAAAACCTATACGCGTTTGGAGAGCGGATTATAGTCAGGGTATTCAACTGGCTGGACGTTTACGGAATAAAAAAATGAGCGCACTTGTCATATTTCTGTTTTTTATCGCGAGTTTCGCGGCCCTCAGCGTACTTGGATTTCTCGCCGTATGGGTCGACCGGAAGGTCACCGCGCGCCTGCAGTTCAGGGTAGGACCCCCGTGGTATCAGAACTTTGCGGACTTCGTGAAACTTACGGGCAAGGAGATTCTAATTCCCGAAAAAGCCAGCGTTTTCATCTTCGTTTTTGCCCCTGTTATAGCCGTTCTTGCGGCAACAGCCGCAGGCACGGTGGTACTGCTGGCTTTTGCGAAAGGGGCGGGATTCCCGGGAGATGCAATCCTTCTCCTGTATCTTTTGACCGTTCCTTCCCTTGCAATAATACTGGGCGGCAGTTCATCGGGCAACGTACTGGCGTCGGTGGGCATCAGCAGGGAGATAAAACTTCTTCTCGGGTACGAACTGCCTTTTGCCTGCGCCCTGATAATACCCGCTTTGGCAAGCGGGATGACGACTTCTCTGGCAGATATCGTCAGATTTCAAAACGCAAACGGGATGACCATAGGCTCCTTTGCCGGCATCACCGGTTTCGTGATAGCGCTTTTTGCACTGCAGGGCAAGATAGGCCTTGTACCGTTCGACCTTGCGGAAGCGGAAGCAGAACTTGCCGGCGGCGCGCTGATAGAGTATTCCGGAATACTGCTCGGATTGTTCAAACTTGCAAAAGCAATACTGCTTATCGTTGGCCCCTTGTTCCTCATAGGGCTTTATTTCGGAGGAATAAATTTCTCCTCGCTTGCCGGAATAGCGGCGGGGATATTAAAATACGTTCTGATTCTCGTGCTGTTTGTACTGATAAAAAACACCAATCCCCGTTTGAGGATAGACCAGGCGTTAAGATTTTTCTGGGGATGGATGACGCTCTTCGGCGTAACGGGAATTTTGCTTGCAATAATGGGATGGTAAAAAAAGATGAATCTGAAAACAAAAGCGTTGAAAAAATCTTTGTGGGTGTATCATCTGTCCGGCGGTTCATGCAACAACTGCGACATTGAAATACTGGACTGCCTTACACCCCGTTACGATATAGAGCGGTTCGGCATGACGCTGGTGGGCAGTCCCCGCCATGCGGACGTCCTTCTGTGCACCGGCATAGTCAACAAAAAATGCGTTGAGCGGGTAAAAGAGGTTTATGAACAGACCGCAAAACCCTGCGTGGTGATTGCCATAGGCGCCTGCGCCTGTTCGGGAGGCATATTCAGAGACGGATACCAGATGGGCGGTCCCCTTGATAAGATAATTCCCGTTGACATCTATATCCCTGGATGCCCGCCAAAACCCGAAGCGATGATTGCCGGCATCGCAAAACTCCTGGAGAAACTCAAATGAAAGTTTCCGAAACATTGAAAGAAAAGCTCGGCGGCATGATAAAGGAAACAAAGGTGCACAATGATAAGCGGATTTACATTACCGTCGACAGGGAACAGCTTAAGAATTGTGTAAAGATAATTTTCAGCGACCTCGACGCAAGATATATCATCGCCTCAGGAGTGGAGAACTTTGACAGTTTTGAGATACTGTACCATTTCGGATTTGACAGTGACGGAATCATTGTCTCGGTCAGGACGTATCTGGACAAGGACAAACCGGAAGTTGCCTCAATGACGGAAATAATACCCGGAATATCGTACATTGAAAGAGAGATGTGGGAACTTCTCGGCATCAGTTTCACCGGCCACCCGAATCTGAAGCACCTGTTCCTACGCGATGACTGGAAGGAAGGCGACTATCCCTTAAGGAAAGAAAAAAATGTCTGAAAACAAGAAGAAAAAAGTAGTTGTGCCCATAGGGCCATATCACCCCCTGCTTGAAGAACCGGAGTTTTTCGCTCTTTATTGCGAGGGAGAGAAGGTTGTGGACGTGGAATGGGAAACAGGATACAACCACAGAGCGATAGAAAAATTATCCGAAGGCAAGCACTGGGACCAGGTAACCTTCCTGGTTGAAAGAATCTGCGGCATCTGTTCCACCTCGCATCCGTTCGCATACTGCAACTCCGTGGAAGACCTTATAGGGGCATCGGTTCCAGAAAGGGCAAAATACATAAGGTGCATCGTGGGTGAGCTGGAACGAATTCACAGCCATCTGCTCTGGTTGGGACTGGCCGGGCACTTCCTGGGCTATAACACCGTGTTCATGTGGGCATGGAAATACAGGGAACCCGTACTGGACATGTTTGAGATAATCACCGGCAACAGAAACCATTATGCCATGTTTAAAATAGGCGGGGTGCGCAGGAACATTGAAGAAGAGGACATGCCTGCTTTAAGGAACGTTTTGAATGACCTGAAAGTAAAGCTGGACATGCTCACTCACGCTGTTCTTGACGACCCGGTGCTGGGAGCCCGGCTGAAGGGAGTCGGGGTTCTCACAAAGAAAGACATCAAAGATTTCGGAGCCCTGGGCCCTGTTGCAAGAGCAAGCGGCGTGGCAATAGATGTAAGAAAAGACGAGCCCTATGCCGCATATCCCCTGATGGATTTCAAGGTTATAACAGCGGAAAACGGTGATGTCTTTGACAAGACGGTAGTGCGCCTCCTTGAGATGTTTGAATCCATAAAAATAATCGAGCAGTCCCTCGACGCAATTGAAGGCAAGGGCGGGGATATAGGAAACGAAATACGGGAGATTCCGCCCGGAGAAGGTATCGGGCGCCATGAAGCGCCGAGAGGAGAATGTTTTCACTATGTGCGCAGCGACGGGACAAACAGGCCTGTCCGGCATAAGATACGGGCGCCCAGTTACACCAACATCCCCACGTTCAAAGCCAGTTGTATCGGGCAGATGATTCCTGACGTTGCCATCATCCTGGCAGGGGTTGACCCGTGTTACTGCTGTACCGAAAGGATTGCGGTTTACGACGCTGGAGACCGCAAGAAACAGGTGTACGGTTTTGCGCAACTTGTGGAAATGTCCAGGCAGAAGACTGAAAAACTGAAGAAAGAACTATAGAAATCCCCCTCACCCTGCCCCTCTCCCCGCCGGGGAGAGGAAGTAAAGATGAGGGGCAAGCAGGATTTACACATGAGAAAACCCAAGATAAGAGAACTGAAAGAGGCGATAACCAGCTTGTTTTCAAAGCCGTTTACAACGGATTTTCCATATAAACCTCTTACCCCCGTAAAAAGATTCAGGGGAAAACCGAAGTACAACGAAGACGGCTGCGTGGGATGCGGCGCCTGTTTTCAGGTCTGCCCTGCAAAAGCCATTGAACTGACGGACGAGAAAACTGGAGAGCCGAAACGGACACTGCTGCATCATCCCGCCCGGTGCATCTTCTGCGGCGAATGCGAAAGAAACTGCATCACGAAAGAAGGCATAAAAATGACGGGGGAATTCGAAAACTCCTATTTTGACGAGAAAAGCGTAACAAACTCCGTAGAGCACAAACTGGTTGTGTGCGAACACTGCGGCGAGACGCTCGGCACGGAGAAACACATCATGTGGGTATTCAGAAAACTGGGAAACATGGCATTTTCACAGCCGGTGACGATTTCCCGCCTTATGGAAGAACTGGAGATAAAAACCGGGGCGGAAGAGAAAGTCGTTCCGCCCATACAGAGAACCGACAGACTCAAGGTGGTCTGTCCGAAGTGCAGAAGAATCGCCTTCATCAGCGACGAAAAAAAGGAACGGTAAATGGGTGAACAAAACATATTGATTTTGCTGGTACTCGCACTGCCCTTTCTGGGAGCGCTGGCGGTAAAAGCCGTGGCGCAGAAAATTGCCCTGCGGGCGGGATTCGCCGTACTCCTTGTGCAGATGTTTTTCTGTTCCGCTCTTTTGAGAGATGTCTTTGCCCTGAAACATGTTTTATTCAACATAAGCGGCGCACTGTTTGCCTGCGACCTGTTCGGCATCGTTTTCCTGTTGACATCCGTGCTCATAGGAATCTTTATCTACCTGTTCGCCATGGGCTACTTTGTCAACGAACGGCCGGCGGAACAGGGAAAGTTTGCATTCTGGGGACTGGTGTTTGTCGGCAGTATGATGGGTGTGGTTCTCTCCGACAACCTCATTTCCCTGTACCTGTTCTGGGAACTGGCAGGACTGTGTTCGTGGCGGCTGATAGGATTCCACAGGAAAGGCGACCATCTGCTCAAGGCGGACAAGGCATTTCTTCTGACTTCAGCGGGCGCGGGCTTCATGCTTTTAAGTTTTGCCTACATTTACAGATATACCGGGACAATGAGCATTTCTCACATGTTCAACGGTACGGTGCCGCCGTTTGTTTTTGCGCTGTTCTTCCTGGGAGTACTGACAAAATCCGCCAGTTTCCCTTTTCACACGTGGCTGCCGGACGCATCCGTCGCCCCCACGCCGGTTACCGCATTCCTGCACGCCGCGGTGCTGGTAAAAATAGGAGTTTACGGGCTGGCAAGGGTATTCGGAATGAACCTCGACGTTTCAGGCAGTGTGATGTGGGCTGGCTGGCTGGCTTTATTCAGCAGTTTTGCCGCAGGCATCATTGCAATGAGGGAAACGGACATAAAGAAGATACTTGCCTATTCCACGGTCAGCCAGTTGGGATTCATGATTGCCGGACTGATGATGTTCAACGCGATAGCGGTAAGGGGAGTTCTGATTTTCTACGTGGCGCACGCACTGGGCAAAGGATGCCTGTTTTTGTGCGCCGGTATCATAGAACGGGTATTCGGCACAAAAGATATCCGGGAGATGGGCGGGCTGATGAAAAAGATGCCGGTACTGACCTACGCATTCCTTTTCAGCATGCTGTCGGTAATAGGGATACCGCCTTTACCGGGATTTTTCGGCAAACTGGAAGCGGTAACCGGCATGCTCGTCAACAAACACATATTTTTCGCATTCTTTGCCATATTAACCTCGGCGCTCACGCTCGCATACCTGTTCCGTCTGTTCAGGCAGGTTTTTATGGGCGACTATAAGGAAAGCGCGGAGAAAGGAAATGCGGGCTTCAGAACAATGACGGCGTCAGTGGCAATTCTGGCAAGCATTTCCCTGATTCTGGGAATACTGCTGGTTACATAGAAAAACGGTAAATCGTAACCCCTAACGACAAGAAACAGAGGTTCCCCGTAAATAAAAGAACGGGGCACGCGGGGTAAAGGAGGATTGTTTGAATATTAATGTCTGGTTTCTTCCGGTTGCGCTAAGCTTTGCGACGGCATTTATGCATCTTCTGTTTGCGCGGGCTGGCAGAAATTTCAGAAAATATCTGTCGCTCGCCGGCGGGCTGGCAGTGGTATTCGGATGCTTCTATTCGATGTACGTCAATTATGCGTATCTTACCGGCGGCCAGACGATGAGCCTGCTGTTTGCCGTATTGATTTCCCTCATCAGCCTGTTCAGCGTATCCTATTCGCAGTGGTACAATCCCGAAGCCAACTATGTGTACGATACCCTCCTGTTCCTTTTTATCGGCTCGATGAACGGGGTCGTCCTTTCGCATTCACTAATCGCCCTGTATATTTACTGGGAGATGATGGCCGTAGCCAGTTTCTTCCTTGTCCTTTTCAACGATACATCGGAAGCAAGAAAGGCGTCAATCAAATACATAATAATGACAGGCGCCGGCAGTGTCTTCCTTCTTTTCGGGATACTCGGCATATGGCTTATAGAGGAACACATGGTATGGAAACACCTTTTCTTCCTTTCCATGCTGATAGGTACCGGCATCAAGGCCGGGATATTCCCTCTGCACACGTGGCTGCCGGACGCTCATCCCGCGGCTCCATCGCCCGTATCTGCCATGCTTTCCGGCGTAATGATAAAAACCGGCATATATACGATGATACGTTTCTATTTCGTCATATTCAAGCCGTCATGGTCGCCCGAATGGGAGATAATCATGCTGCTTATCGGGGTTCTCACTATCATGGTCGGCGTATTCATGGCGCTTATGCAGCGCGACATTAAACGCCTGCTTGCCTATTCAACCATAAGCCAGGCAGGATATATTTTCCTGGGAATTGCCTGCGGAACAAGCCTGGGCCTGGTAGGCGCGCTGTATCAGGTTTTAAACCACGCCATGGCAAAAAGTCTGCTCTTTCTGGGTGCCGGCGTTCTCCTCAAGGCAACCGGTTCAAGAAACCTCGAAGACTACGGGGGGCTTGCGCGAAAACTTCCTTTCACCTTCGCCGTTATGACCGTCGGGGCGCTTTCGATATCAGGTATGCCGCCCTTTAACGGGTTCGTATCAAAGTGGCTGATTTACCAGGCACTGCTTGAAAAAGGAAGCGCTTTATCGATATTTGCAATGGCGGCGGCACTTCTCGGAAGCGTTATAACCCTTGCCTATTTCGTCAAGGTGCTGAACGATTCCTTTATGGGAGTGCGCAAGGCGGAGCTTGTCCGGGAACATTCGGAGACCTCCCCTTTTATGAACGTTCCCATGGCACTTCTTGCCGCCGGATGTCTCCTTTTCGGCGTATTTCCGGGAGTCGTGACGGAACGGTTCCTGTTCCCTGCAATCGGTGAATACGTTATACTGAACATTGAGTTGATACAAATGGCAAGTTTCTACGGATGGCTTGCCATAGCGGTAATTGCACTGCTTTTCATCGCGGGCAGAAGATGGATACGCAAATCACGGAAAACAACGTCCTTTATGGGGGGAGAAATTCTTTCTGCCGAGGATACGGCTTTTAACGGAGCGCATTTCTACGGAACGGTCAGAGATATCCCGCCATTTAAGAACTTCTATTCAGCGGAAGACGCGGGAAAGCTCGACATATACAGGGTTGCGCTCAAATCGCTTCCTGCCGCAGGAAGGTTTTTCAGAAACTGCGCAACCGAGACGATAGACTCCCTGTATCTCAAAGGCAGTATCCTGCTGCAATCTGCGGTGAAAAAGTTACAATTGTTGCAAAACGGCCTGCTGGCAAGGTATCTGATATGGATTTTTGCAGGCATCATTTTCCTGATGGAGGTTATAAGAAAATGACAGTCAATATACCGATTCTGGTTTCACTGATGGTTCTGATGACTGCCGGCTCGGTTATAGCCGTAACGGCAAAGAGTCTCACTTCTTCCATCGTGTCAATGGGAACAGCCGGACTAATACTGAGCATATTGTTTCTTCTGCTCGGGGCGCCCGACATAGCAATCGTACAGGTTTTCGTTGAGATTGTGGCGCTTATCGTCCTTCTTGCCATCATCCACAGGGAATCATCGGCGGACATGTCTTCATCGGGGCTGTACGGAGGGATTGTCCTTGTGATATTTGCAATTTTCATGTTTGTTTTCATGCTCCACTCAAGAGAAATGTTCAGGCCGTTCGGCGACCCTATCATAACTATGGGCGCCGGATACCTCAAGTCTTCGCCGGAGAAACTCCATACCGCAAACGCCGTTACGGCCACCGTTCTGGATTTCAGGGGATACGATACGCTGGGCGAAGCGACCATCATATTTGCCGCCATAGTGGGAGTACTGGTACTGTTGAGACCCAAAGGGAGGATTGATGAATAAAGGCATGAGCGAGATTGTCCAGGGAATAGCAAGGATAGTCTTTCCTTTTATAATGGTCTTCGGGATATCCGTCGTGCTTTACGGGCACCTCACTCCGGGCGGCGGCTTTGCCGGAGGGGTCGTTCTTTCGGGCGGTTTCGTTTTACTGCTGCTGGCTTTCGGACAGGAATATGCGTTTAAAGTCTTCCCGAGAAAGATAGCAAAGTCTCTTGACAGCATCGGTGCGCTGGGATTTCTCGGCCTCGCCCTGTTCGGGCTCGGAGCCGGCGCTTTTTTCAAGAACTACCTGCCCAAAGGCGAAATGTTCCGCCTCTGGAGCGGAGGAACGATACTTTTCAGTAACATCATGATAGGGCTGAAAATAGGTTCAGCGCTTTTCCTTGCAATAATTACACTTTCCATGTCCCGGCTTATTCATGTAAAGAAAGGGCTGAAGTATAAACAAAGCGAGGATGCAAAATGATTATATACACGTTTGTTGCGCTGATATTCTTCATAGGACTGTACGCCATAATAGCCAAGAAGAATATCATCAAAATCATAGTCGGCATCAACATCGTGGGTTATGCAATCAATCTTTTACTCATTCTCCTCGGATACAAGTGGGGCGGGATTGCGCCTATACTCACCAGAAACATTCCCGCAGAACGGTTTGCGGCGGTCGCGGTCGATCCTCTGCCGCAGGCCATGGTTTTAACGTCAATTGTGATAGACCTCGGCTTTGCCGCTTTTCTTGCGGCGCTCGCGATAAGGCTGTACGCAAAATACCGCACTTTTGACATTGACAAGATACGGAGGCTGAAGGGATGAACCACTTTATTATTCTTCCTGTTGCCGTTTACCTGGGGTCTGCTTTTCTTCTTCCTCTTTTTTACGGAAAGAACGACGTCCTTGCCGGCGTAGCGGCTTCCGCCTTCGCTTTCCTGGCTCTCGTCATCTCCATTATCTTGGGAATGGACGTTTTTGCGGGCGGACGGATGCTTTACTTCGTCGGCGGATGGGAAAATCCCCTCGGCATAGCGTTGATGGTCGACCCGCTTTCCGCCCTTTTTCTGATTCTCACCAATCTGATAGCGTTTCTCATTGCGGTATATTCAGTCGTTTACATGACAAAACACAGCAGGGCAGTTTACTTCTACGTCCTGTTCATGCTCATGCTGGGAGGGATGAACGGCATACTGATAAGCATGGATTTCTTCAACATTTTCGTGTTTTTGGAGATAGCGTCCATCACCTCCTTCATTCTCGTGGCATTCGGCCTGCGGGCGGAAGAACTGGAGGCATCTCTGAAGTATACGGTTATGAGTTTTGTCGCATCCACGATGATACTTCTGGGAATTGCGGTTGTCTACGGCTTTACAGGCACGCTCAACATCCCTGCGTTCATGCATGCGGCGGCGGGAATGCCTCAAACATATCTCTGGTTCATAGTAGGCCTTTTCCTTTCCGGTTTTGTCCTCAAAGCGGCGCTTGTCCCGTTCCACGCCTGGCTGCCGGACGCGCATTCCATGGCGCCGGCACCGGTATCCGCAGTCCTTTCCGGCCTCTTCATAAAAGTGGTAGGATTCTATGTGATTATCCGGCTCACATCCAATATCTTTGCCGGCACACCACAGATAAAGACGCTCCTTCTTATTTTCGGCATGCTCTCTATGGTTCTCGGCGGTCTCATGGCATACGGTCAAACAAACGTTAAACGCATCTTCGCCTATTCCACGATAAGCCAGATAGGATACTGCGCCGTAGGACTGGGCATCGGCGGTTATCTCGGATACCTGGGCGTTCTCATGCACATCGTCGCACACGCCTTCTCCAAATCGCTTCTGTTTTTGAACATCGGGGCGGTTGAGTACATGACCGGCACCACAGACGCGGAAAAACTGACAGGGCTGAATGATTCGATGCCTTATACGACCGCTCTTGCCGGCACCGGCATGCTGGGCATCGCAGGTATCCCGCCCATGGGCAATTTCTGGAGCAAACTGATAATCATATTTGCCGCGGTACAGGCGGGGTATCCGGGAATAGCGCTTTTGTGCATAGTTGTGGCAGTTATCACACTCGGGTATTTCCTTAAACTGCAAAGGACGGTCTACCAAGGCAAATCCGGCGGAGCCGCGGAGAAAAAAGAAGCCCCGTCCGGTATGCTGGCTCCGATGGCCGTGCTCGCACTGGCTGCAATCTTTACCGGTATTTTGCTGGTTCCCGGAATACGCGAAGCGTCCGTGGACAGGGCCGTAGACGTAATGGAAAACTTCTCATATACAGACATTGCAATAGGAGAATAGCGAATGAATTACGTGTTGGCGTTTATCATCTCTTTTATCATCTGGAAGATGCTGACGTGGAATTTTGAGCCGGCAGATACCATGGCCGGAGCGCTGGTAGCCGTTTTAATTGCCGCGCTTTTCGGCAGGGAATTCCCTTATCATCCCGGGAAGGCGTTCAAAATCAGGAGATATGTCAACTTCGTCAGGTTTTTCCTGGTTTTTCTCAAGCAGATGTTCAAGGCAAACTTCGTCATGGCTTACAGGGTCTTAAGCCCGGGGCCGCCCATAAAACCTGGCGTGGTGAAAATTCCTCTGCGCCTTACATCTCCCATGGGAAGAATAGTGTTGGCAAATTCTATCACCCTTGCGCCCGGCACCTTTACCATGGACATAGGAAAAGACTTCCTTCTCGTCCACTGGATATACAAACTGACCGACAACCCTGTAGAAGCGGAAAAACTGATATGCGGAAACCTGCAGAATATCCTGAAGGAGGTATTTGAATGAGTTTAATATATCTGTTCCTTACGCTCTGCGTTGCAATGTGCGTATACAGAATTTTCCGGGGTCCCAGAGCGGCCGACAGAATGGTTGGCATCGACATTCTCGGCATTATAGTGATTGTATTCTGCGTTTTACTTACCCTGTCCACCGGCTCGGATTTCTACATGACCATAGCCATTGCCTGGTCGATACTCGGACTCGTAAGTACCATAACACTTGCAAAGTTTCTGGAAGGGAGGAACCTGGATGATTGAAATAATAGGGCAGTTTTTCATGGCCGTGGGATTTTGTTTCATTTTCCTGGGCTGTCTCGGACTTGTCAGGATGCCGGACGTTTACTGCAGGCTGCAGGCGGCAACAAAGTGCGTTACGCTTGGAACGGGCAGTATTCTTATCTCTGCTATCTTCCTTTCCGGCTCTACCGCAACGGCGATGAAGGCCGTTCTGTGCATCGTGTTCCTTTTCCTCAACTCCCCGACTGCCGCGCACGCCCTTGCAAAGGCATGCGATATTTCCGGAATAAAAATCTGGGAAAAGCCCGGAGACGAAAAGATATACCCCGCGCGTCCGCGGCCTCCCCGCGACGACGAATAGGAAACAGGGAGAGACATGCACGAACTTTCCCTTATAACAAATCTGCTGAAAATACTTGAGAAGATGCGGAATGACCTGCCGGTGGAAGAATTCCTCGCATTAAACCTCACGGTAAATCCGTACAGTTGCATAGACGCGGAAAACATCAATTTCATCTTCCGCTCAATGACCAAAGACAACCCGGCATACAAGAATACCCGTATAAACATCACCCGAGGCACCAACCCCGCCAGCAGGGAATTCATCCTCGACTCCGTAGAAATCTCCCAGCCCTGAAACCCCAATCTTGACATTTCACCCATTTTTAGTTATAATCATGTTAAAATTAAACGTCATTCAATTTTAATAGGGTTATAACATGAAAACATTTAAAAGAAACCTAACGGATATTCTTAAAAAATGGATGAACAGAAAAGAGATTCTTGCCATTAAGGGTCCACGCCAATCAGGAAAGACTACGCTGTTGCATATATTGAAAGAATGGCTTATCCAAGAAAAAAAAGTTCTCCCTGAAAACATCATTTTCCTGACATTTGAAGACAGGGAAATCCTTGAAAAATTTTCCTTTGACCCAAAAAGGTTCGTAAAAAGTTTCATAAAAAGCGATACGAAACTGTATTTTTTCATTGATGAATTCCAATACCTTGACAATGGCGGACAAAAACTTAAACTTCTCTATGACATATATCCCGGCATTAAGTTCATTATCACGGGTTCTTCATCACTGGAACTTGCAGACAGTACCGGAAAATTCCTCGTCGGAAGAATGTTCTCCTTTCATCTCTGGCAGTTCAGTTTTGAAGAGTTCATCGCCGCAAAATCCTTCCAGATGGAAAACGTTTACAGAGAAATAAAAGACTCTGTGAACAGTTTCATACTCAAAGGTAAAGATTTTTCTGCTCCACACACGGATATTTTTTCCGGAGACTTTGGAAAACTTTTTGAGGAATATGCGCTATGGGGAGGGTATCCTGAAATAATAAAGGCAGAGAATGAAGAAACGCGGCGCATTATTTTGAAAAACATATACGATACGTATATAACAAAAGACATCATAGAACTCCTGAAAATAACCGATTATGCAAGACTTAGAACATTATTAATATCGCTGGCAAACAATATTGGAGGGTTGCTCAATTACAATGAATTGTGCCTCACAGCCAACAGTTACTTCAAAGAGGTAAAACAACACCTTTCCATTCTACAGGAAACTTTTATCATAAATCTTTTGAGACCTTTCTATAGAAACAGGGCGACAGAACTCAAAAAAAATCCCAAACCTTATTTTGTTGATACAGGTTTAAGAAATTACATCATCGGCAACTTTGGTGAATTGTTTACCAGACCCGATGCCGGAAAAATTGTTGAGAATTTTGTGCTGACCCAGTTGATGATACAGAAAAACGAGGATTATCAGATAAAATTCTGGAGAACTCTGAACAAAGCAGAGGTGGATTTCGTTCTGGAAAAAGACAGCGTTCTCATTCCTGCGGAGGTGAAGTATTCAGAAATGAGAAGTCCGCAGATTTCAAGGTCTTTCCGCAACTTTATCATCCAATACAACCCGGAAACCGCAATTATCCTTACCAAAAACTACTGGGGCAGTTTAACCGTTGATAAAACAAAAATAAAATTCATCCCCGTCTGGTTCATCTGACCTCCAACCCCTACCCAGATTTCATAGATACACCCTTTTCAGGGTATTCCAAAATTGCTTAAATAGTGGTAAGATTAGGTTGAACAAAGGAGCGGGAGGGGAATCCCTCATCGACCGCGGCAATCCATCTGCTGAGATTGCTTCGCACAAAGCGCTCGCAATGACAATCTGGAAAGGAAACCTCCTGCCTATTTGACAAGAATTTTGTAGGGATATATAATTAACAAAATTGTTAATTTACTGTCCTTAGTGGCATAAATGCCACCGCTACATTGAAAAACCGATGGACTACGCAAACATAAGAAACGCACTGGGAACCAGGCGGCATTTCGGAGTCGGGACTGCTTCCGAACTCCTGGGAATAAAAAAAGAGTCAGCGAGGGTTATATGTTCCCGCCTGACCCGGAAAGGACTGCTGTTACGGCTGAAAAGAGACCTCTACATCCTGCGGGAAAAGTGGGACAACCTCCAGTATGAAGACTTTTTGAAGATTGCCAACGTTCTGCAGGTCCCTTCCTACGTCTCCTGCATGAGCGCGCTTGCATTCTACGACGTTTCCACACAGGTACACAGAAGTTTCTTTGAGAATGTTTCACTGAAAAGAACGAGAGCCTTTGACCCGGATAATGCAGTTTTCAATTACTACAAGGTGAAGAAGTCTCTCTATTTCGGCTTTGAGAGAAAAGGGGGTGTTTTCATTGCGGGAAAGGAAAAAGCATTTCTTGATGCAGTCTACCTGTACTCTTTTGGGAAATACCGGTTTGACATATCTTCTATCTCTATGGGAAAATTACAAAAATCCAGGATTGATGACATACTGGGAAGATATCCGGTAAAAACGCAGAAGACTTTCAATAAATTATGGACGAGTTGATAAATCAGGAGCGGTTTGAGATTGAGGTTCTGGACAAACTCAACAGCGGACGGTTCCTGCCGCACATGGCATTCTGCGGAGGCACGATGCTGCGCCTGTGTTATGGGCTGGACAGGTTCTCCGTCGACCTTGATTTCCATCTCTCGCAGGGAGCGCCTGCAAAAGAACTGTTTACCGGCATCGGGAAGTTTCTCGGACAGGATTACAGAATTAAGGATTCAGCCGACAAATTCCACACGCTCCTCTACGAAATCGGCTCGGAAAGATACAGGCGGGGGCTGAAGATAGAGATAAGAAAGATAAGAAGGTCTCTGCATACGGAACAGGCTATTGCCTACTCCACCTATTCCGACATCCAGGTATTTGTCAGCGCGGTTACATTACAGGATATGATGTCGTCAAAGATTGAGGCGTTTCTCGACAGGGGAGAAATAAGAGACGCCTTTGACCTTGAATTCCTGATAAAAAAGGGCATTGGACTTGAAACATCGGAGGAAACGGCAAGAAAGATTGAAGCGAAACTGGATGCGTTGAAGGAAAAGGACTTCAAAGTCAAACTGTCTCCGCTGATAGATGCGGAGAAGCGGCAGTATTATCTTAAAAACGGATTTAAAATATTACGTTCAGAACTGGCCGGAATTCAAAAATGAGCAAAATAAAAACGATAGAGGTTGGAGCGAGCATATTCGAGGAGAATGACAGAGTTGCACAGGAGAACCGCCTCCTGTTGAAAAAAAATGCGGTTTTTTCCGTCAATATAATGGGTTCGCCCGGCTCGGGAAAGACAACCGTCCTGGAGAGAACGCTGGAATGCGAACACGGAGACTGCACTCCGGCGGTCATCGAGGGCGACATACAGGGCAGCATGGACGCACAGCGGCTGGAGAGGTTCGGCATCCCGGTGGTACAGATAAACACCGGCGGCGCCTGCCATCTCGACGCCAACATGGTGGCGAAAGGGCTTGAAAACCTGCCGCTCGAAAAAACAGACGTTCTTTTCGTGGAAAACGTGGGCAACCTCGTATGCCCTGCGGAGTTCGACATAGGCACGGAACTGAACGTGATTGTGGCAAGCGTTACGGAAGGCGAGGAAAAGCCGTTGAAATACCCCCTGATGTTCCGCATATCGAAGATATGCCTTCTTAACAAGATTGACATAGTCTCTCACGCGGGATTTGACATTGCCGCCTTCGCCGCCAACCTGAAGGCCGCAGCGCCGGATACAACGCTGATGCTTTTGTCCGCAAAAACAGGGGAGGGCTTCCGGCAGTGGACAGATTACCTGTCCTCGGCATGCCTTTCCTCAATCGCCCGCCTGCCGGACGTCCCCTCCGTGGCAATGAAAGGACGCACCGTGGTTGTAGGGCTGGGAGACAGGATGAAGAGCGACGACGGCGCAGGATGCCTTGCGGCGGAGATACTGCAAAGGGAAATACGCAGACGCGATGTCAAAATAATAAATGCGGAAAATGCCGTTGAAAACTACCTCGGCGTCATTGAAAAATTCAAGCCGGAGACCGTGGTTGTAATAGATGCCGCGGATTTCGGGGGCAAACCCGGGGCAATGAGAGTCATGGAACCGGAACAACTGCGGGAAACCACCACGTCCACCCACTCCTTTTCACTCCCCCTGCTCATACAGCACATCAGGTCCGAAACAGGCGCCGAATGTACGGTTATAGGCATCCAGCCCAGGACCACGGCGTTTTCCGAAGGGCTGTCCCGGGAGGTAGAAAAAGCGGTTTCCCTGCTGGCAAAATCCCTTTTCCCGTAAACCATCCGACTTGTCATTGCGAGTGCTCCCCCTCCCGTCATTGCGACCACGAGCGAAGCGCGGTGGGAAGCAATCTCAAAAAAAACTCTTGACAGAATACCGGCATAAAGGTATCATGTAGTGCAAGAAAGTTCACACTTTTATGCATTACGCATAACATGACAGGGCAAAACACTTACTATCCCCTCTCTCCATGGGGAGAGGGTCAGGGTGAGGGGGATATGGAATATGATAAGGGACATACTTTTACTGCAGAAAAGGGAACTGGAGAACAGAGCGAAAGAAAGATTCGTTGAGCGGGATACGGACTACGAAAAACCCCTGCAAAACGACCTGATAAAGGTAATAATCGGTCCCCGCAGGGCGGGAAAATCCTTCCTCGGCTTCAACCTTCTCCACAAAAAGGGGAATTTCGGCTATGCCAACTTCGACGACGAGAAACTTATCGAGACAAAGAACTACGACGAGATAATAGCCACGCTCAACTCCCTTTACAATAATCCGAAGTACATCCTGTTCGACGAGATACAGAACCTTGCGAAGTGGGAACTGTTCGTCAACCGGTTGCAGAGGCAGGGGTATAACCTTGTCATCACCGGCAGTAACTCCAACCTGTTGAGCAGTGAACTCTCCCCCCACCTGACCGGCAGGCACATGCTCATCAACATCTTCCCGTTTTCCTTTGCCGAATTCCTGAAAATCAACGGCGGACCCGGGCAGATGACCTCCCAGGAGATAAAAGCAAAACTGTTCGAATACCTTACGTACGGCGGGTATCCGGAACCGTGGCAGAAGCATATCGACCACAAAGAATACCTGTCCACGCTGTTCAACTCCATCATCTACAAAGACATCGTCAAAAGATTCAACATACGCCTCATATCGACCATAGAAAATCTTGCGGTCTATCTGGTATCAAACACGGCAACGGAGTTTTCATACAACACACTGCGAAGGATAACCGGCTGTAAGAGCGTCCATACCATTGAAAAATACCTGCGCTACCTCGAGGAATCTTTCATCTTCTTCAGGATACACAGATACTCACCCGACCTGCGGGACCAGTTGAGCTCCAACAAGAAGATATACTGCATAGACAACGGGTTCATCCATGCGAAGGCGTTCAGCACAGGCACAGACACCATCCGGCTTTATGAAAATGCGGTCGCGGTAAAACTGAAAAAAGAAGAGATGGACGGCGGCGCAAAGGTTTTCTACTGGAGACACCCCTTACAGCAGGAGGTGGACTTCGTTCTGAAAGAAGGGACAGAGATTACACAACTGATACAGGTATGCCGCGACCTCGACGATATAAAGGCGCGCGAAACGGCGGAGAAATCCCTGATAAAAGCAGGCAGAGAACTTAAGTGCGGCAACCTTCTGGTAATCAACGAGGACTACGAAGGAGAGGAAGAAAAACAGTGGTTCGGCGCCTCCGCAAAAATAACCTGCATCCCCCTCTGGAAATATCTTTTACAGGAGCCCGGTAAATGACTGAAAATTATATAAAAAGGATTTTTGAGACTGCAAGGAGGGGAGACACGAGGGAAGAGAGTTACTACTCCACCCTTGAGGATTTCCTGAAAGAATTCGCCGGCTCAACCAACAAGAAAAAAATCCACGTCACCACCCTGCCTAAAAAGACCGAGGCGGGCAATCCGGACTTCCGCATCTGGGACGGCAGGCAGAAGATTGTCGGCTACATAGAGGCAAAGAAAACAGCGGAAGACAACCTTGACTCAATAGAAGAGACCGGCCAGCTCAAGAGGTACCTCGGCACGTTTCCCAACCTGATTCTCACCAATTTCTTTGAATTCCGCCTGTACCGGGACGGACAACTCATAGACAAAGTGCGCATCGGCAAGCCGTTCCTCCTGAACCAGCTCAAAACCGCCCCGCCTCCGGAAAACGAAGAGGCGTTCCTGAACCTGCTGGAAAAATTCTTCTCATTCTCCCTGCCGAATACCTATACAGCAAAGACCCTGGCGGTTGAGATGGCAAAGAGAACCCGTTTCCTAAAAGAAGAGGTGGTTGCGGAAGAAATAAGAGAGGAGGCGGAGAAAAAATCCGGTTTCCTTATAGGTTTCTACGAGGCGTTCAAAAAATACCTGATAGGCGGGCTGGACACCGACGACTTTGCGGATTTATACAGCCAGACCATCGCCTACGGGCTTTTTGCCGCAAGAACCCGGTGCGAAAACGGATTCAGCCGGACAACCGCAGTAAACTACATACCGGAAAGCATAGGAATCCTGCGGGAGATGTTCCAGTTTGTTTCCCTCGGTAAACTGCCGACTGCCATGGAGTGGATTATTGACGACATCTCCGAGGTACTGGCAACCGCGGACGTGAAAAAGATTCTGCACAAGTTTTATGAGGAAGGAAAGGGCACCGACCCCATCCTCCACTTCTACGAGACGTTCCTTGCCGAATACGACCCCAAGGAACGGGAGAAGCGCGGCGTCTATTACACGCCGGTGCCGGTTGTCTCCTACATAGTCCGCTCTCTTGATGCCGTCCTTAAAGAACAATTCGGCAAGTACGCGGGCTTCGCATCCGAAGGTGTGACGGTCCTTGACCCTGCCTGCGGTACAGGCACGTTTATCGCGGAAACGGTAAAATCCGCGGTTGACAGTTTCACCGGGAAATACGGCTCCGGCGGCAAAAAGGGCTTCGTCAAACAGCATATCCTGAACAACTTCTACGGTTTTGAACTCATGATGGCGCCGTATGCGGTGGGACACCTGAAACTTTCTTTGCTTATGGATGAACTCGGCTGTCCCATGGAAAAAGATGACCGGTTCAAACTCTACCTCACCAACACCCTTGAGATGGACGAGCCGGAAGAGATTTTTATCCCCGGGCTGGTTTCCTTGACGAAGGAATCCCACCTGGCAGGCGAAGTGAAGAGCCGCACCCCCATCCTCGTCATCCTCGGCAACCCCCCGTATTCCGGGCATTCTTCAAACATCGGCGACTGGATAAGTAAGGAAATCAGGGAGTATTTCAAGGTTGACGGTAAGCCGCTCGGCGAAAGGAATCCTAAAGGATTGCAGGACGACTACGTGAAGTTTATCCGCTTCGCCCAGTGGAAGATAGAACAGGCAGGAGAAGGTGTACTCGGGTTCATCACTAACCACAGTTATCTTGACAATATTACATTCCGGGGGATGAGACAGTCCCTGATGAAGACCTTCAACGAAATTTACATCCTTGACCTGCACGGCAACTCCATGAAAAAAGAGGTCTGTCCTGACGGAAGCAAGGACGAGAACGTCTTTGACATCAGGCAGGGCGTGGCAGTCGCCCTCTTTATAAAAAAGAAAGGGCAGAAGGACTGCGCTGTCCGTCATGCCGACCTCTGGGGCTTGCGGGAAGCCAAGTACAAAGAACTCCTTGAAAACGACAT
>CAYPTS010000024.1:0-24566 GCA_964413825.1 uncultured bacterium | reverse complement strand
CGGTGAAATAAAAGACGGCGGCAAGGTAAAGGTAGACCTCAAGGACGGCGCCCCTTGTTTCCTGCTCAAATAATGCCTTCGCGGTTGGATTAGATTTTTCTGTCTGTTCCAGAACTTCCTGGAATGGCGGGCGGAATGGAAAGGATTCTCCAGTTTTCCGTGAGCCGCCTTAGAGGAGACGGAATCCGTCCGTCTGGAATATCCTGGACTACTCCTTCCCAATCTCCTTTGCTGTCATGCCACAAAGCTACGTCCACAGCCTCGTCCATGTTCAATTCAATCTCAGGTCCGCATATGCGTGACAAACCGCCGGCCGCGAGAGCCTGAAGCGTCCCGTCAGTCCCGATCCGGACAGCAAACAGCCCTTCCGCCCTTATCTCAAATGAGCAGTCGCCGATGGTAAGCGTCTCCCTGATCGGATCGCCCGCATCAGACTTGCTGCAGGCAGAAAATCTGACAACCGTACCGTCTACAAGTACTGCCGTGCCGCTTGGGCCGGGAATGCCCGTTTGAGAGGTTTCTCCGAAAATCATGAACGGTTCAGAAAGCGGCGGTTGTTTAACAGCCTTGATTTCTTCAAGATATGAGATTACTTGTCCCGATGGATTGTTATTGTCGAGTGAAATAAACCGTTTCTTGATATCTCTCCATATCTCGCCGAGAGACCTGGCATTGAAATCTTTATTCCATGTTCCTTTCATGAAAAGTTTTGTCCCTGAAATTCCTTCCGAAAGGAAAAAACCGGCAATTTCCCTCTGGCACAGGTTCGGGTTATAAAATACCAACGCTTGATACCGTTGTTTGCCCACCCGCAGAAATCCCTCCTTGTCAATAACAAACGTGCCGGATAGAATTTCACTTGACGGATAGACGTCTACCGCGTAACCGTTACGCCACAATCCCAGAGACATGTCTTCACCGTAATCGACGTAGCTGTCTCCGGCCCGGTTCATAATCCCGGGATGTCCAAAGACAAGGGCGACAGGACAATCAAGGGGGGCATCTGAGATAAAATTAAGCAACCGGATACGGCACTGCGCCCGTATCAGCTCTTCGGAGAGCAGCATTTCATGCGCAACAACAGCAATGTCCCCCGGAGTTCTATTGATCAATCTTTCTTTGAACGGGTACAAGGGATGATAAATCATGCGCCCGCCCGCGGCCGCGTAGCGCCAGATATTACGGCGGTAGTGAGCGGCGTCGTTTGAATAACCCTCATTCAGCCAGTTCGGTGAACCGAATTTCTTGCTCATTGCGGTGCAGGCAGAAAGAGGGGTGATCTCGTCGGCCTGTGCCCAGTCGCGCTTTGCCGCCCACCAGACCAGGCCGTTCTTAAACACCTCTTTCTCGTTGATGCGGGGATACCACGTGGCATGTTTGGCCACGAATGCATCCTGTCCGAAGATTTCTTTCACATCATGATAATACCGTGTTTCAATTTCGGCGTTCCTGGTATAATTCAGGTACATATAATAATTTATTGCTCTAATCCGTTCAGAATGTTGATTTTGAAAAGGAACTGACATCAAAAGTAAATCATCAATCAGATTTCGGCCGCCGGAAACCTTTGCATAGTTATCCGCGTAGAAAGCCGAATACCAGAAGGCATCTGCACTGGCAATGGAAGGACTGGTCGGAGGAAATCCCCACTCGTCTTTCACAACGCCGCACAGCGGAAGATCGCCATAGAGATCCAGCAACTCTCTCTGGTATCTGAAAATATGCGGAGAAAAAACATCCGGGGTGAACAATGAAAACTCCGCCAGAACCGCAGCATAATTAAACTCACCCGGCACCATTTCCTTCAAATGCCCTTCAATTCCTTCTCCTCCTCCCCTATCAATCGCCACGGATTCACCGATATCCCTTACGGAACCGGGTATAACCTCCCGGTCTTGATTGACTCTGTAACCAACAGCCCTGACAAACCGCCCATCGACGGCATTATACGGAGTCCCTCTACTAGTCATATGGTCGGTGAATAGTTCCGGTTCAATGCAGAAGCGTTCTTCTCCGGTGAGTACAGGAATTTTTCTTATGTAGACGATTTTCTGGAGTTCTTCAGGATAGCGTTTATGAAACGGCCCCCTAGCCAACCGAGGATCGAGATCAATTGCCACACAAAAGCCCCGCTCAACGGCATATTCGACGATCCGTTTAAAAAGACTCCTGGTCTCCGGCTCCGTCAGGGGATGTCCGGTCACGCGCATGGATACAGTAAGTAAATTGTACATGCTGTGGCCGGTTAACGAGTCTATGATTCGCTTCCAGGAATCACTCCGGAAATGTTCTTCGATGAGACAGAAAAAAGCACATTCCGGCAATATCTTCAAATCGATGCGGAAATTGTTCTTCAATCAATTCTCCATCCCGGTAATGCATAACTCCATGCGGGAGACTCTTTGTTACCGGGTATAACGGATTTTTATGCCGGACGGGAGCTCTCTCCTGAACCTTCCGTCACGCATCTCGACACTTATTTTGCCTCTTCCTGTTTCTACGGTCAGGTTCATCTGCTCCATATGAAGAGAAGTTGTTTTCTTCAGCCCCACTGTTTCCCAGTTTGCGGAAAGAGGTTTCAATCCACCGATGAGCTCAATGAAATGAACTATGGGATGGGCGCTCCATGCATGGCAGAGAGAGGAATAACCGGGGGACGGATTCCATATCTCCCAGCAGGTAGTCGCACCGCTGTCCAGCATCTTCCCCCACCTTCTCTTTATAAAATCAATTATATCCTTTTCATATCCCCCTGCTTTCTTCAACGCTTCAATCACATAATAGTAGTAAAAAGGGCTTGCCTCGATGATATTCGGGTGTTTCAGGGGATCAAGTTTCATCGGTGGTATTAAGATATTGTCAGCCCAAAGCCGGTGGTATTTCCTGTTTATCCCCATCAGGATTGCCCATGTATGGGTATGCTGGCTTATCTTTTTTACCTGCTGCCGTTTCACCGTGTCATAACCGTCCCAGAACACTTTCTTCCCGCCGTCCCAGAATACCTTCTTGATTCTTCTTTCCATCTCATCTGCCATCCCGAGATAAGAACTTGCTTTTTCGGGCTTTTCAAGTATACCCGATATCTCTGCCATTGTTCTCAATGTGTGCAGGTAGAGCAGGTTAAAAAGGCAGGAAAAGCCGTCCTTGTACAGGGGAGCCCAGTCCAGGAAGGTCCACCATTCAGGCATCTTTCCCAGCAGGTAGTTTTTATCCGTATAACCGCGGAAAAACCTGATTGCCTTCTCCATTCTGCCGTACTGCTCTCGCATAAGAGAGACGTCACCCGTATACCTGTAATAATCAAGATGTGTGTGTATCCATGTCATCGTGAAGTCCGGCAGTATGCATCCCACCGCGATCGTGGGAAAATGCCCATTGGTCAGCCCGTTGGAAAGCTGGGACTGCCCGGCCTGTCTTACGCCGCGCCCGAACAGGCGCATGTCCCCGAATGCGTAATATGTGTTTGCCGCTTGCACCCTTGCGTCGCCCCACCACTGTGCCTGCTCACGCCACGGGCAGTCAACGTAGGCGTCAAGACTGCAGCATCCCTGTGTCCTGACGCACATATCCCATATGCGGTTTATCCTCTCGTCCGACGTCCGGAAGAAGGTTCTGTTTTCAAAGGGATAGGCGGTCTGCCTGACGTACAGTTTTCTTATTTTCAGAGGTTTCCTGATGTTTCTGACCGTCAGCGCGAGGTACCTGAACCCGTGGATGGAAAAGGTCTCAAAATTCTGCCTGCCTTTTCTCAAAACGTACCTGTCCGATATCGCAACCTTGCAGTCGGTAGCAGGGTCCTGCACTCGCAGATGTTTTCCGTCAAGAGACTCCGCCGTTGTAAAATCCAGAACTTCGCCGCCGTTCCCCTCAACTTCAATTCCCGGGAATCCCGCCGTTTCCTGCCCGAAATCAACAATCATTGTGATTCTTTTCCCTGCCGGAAAAGGACTAATTGTTGTATATGAACCGTCTATATTCAACATGTTGCCGGGATTTTTCATTCTCGAGGAACCGTTCTGTTCTTCTTTCATTTCCTCCAGATAAATGCCGGTGATATTCCGCGTATCTTCCCATCCCCCTGCACATCTGCCGTAACGACAAGAAAGCACTTTTCTGAAAGATCCTATTTCTTCCCTCATCAAGGGGATTCCTCTCTCTTCAAATCTGAACCAGGGCGCACAACCGGCCTTTCTCCATGAAGGCTCCTGCCATCCGTTCCCGTTGAGATATATCTCTGCACCGGGAAGCATCCAGTTTTTCTCAACATTACGCGCGTCAAGATTCTCCTGGTAGCCCAGCTGTACCGTTCTTCTCAACATGTCCTGTTTATGCCCGGTACACTTTTTGACAATCCATCCGTTTTTCATGCCTGTCCCGACATCCGCGCCGCCTGCCGTGCCCTCAACAAGAAGCCCTGCGGCTCCCGCATAGATTGACTGGAACGTACCGTGTCCGTACTGGTGTACGACGACCGCAAGAACATTTTCACCCTGCTTCAGATGCTTACCGATATCCACGGTGTCAAAGGGGTAGCTTTCAGGATAACCTCTCGCCGGACCGTAACAGACATATTCTCCGTTGACATAGAGCTTGTACCTCGAATCCGCGGTGATTCTTATCTCAACGGGACAGGCGGGCACCGTCTTCAATTGAAACGATTTCCTGGCAAGCATGAAGGCGTTCACGTCCTCATATCCGTAGTGGTCATACCATATCCATCCTGCGTCTTTAAAAAATATCTCTTTACTCATCGCATTCCTTTGTTTTCTGTTTTCTTGCAGAAACTGTACTGATTTCAGATTTACATTTCTTGCCGTGCAGATAACACTCCACTCTTACGGGTTTTTGGAAAGGGAGGCATTTCAATGTCAGATTGTTTTCACGGGTAATAATTTTCACTATCCTGAATTTCGGGTCTTCAGGAATTACAAGCGCATGTTTGTTGAGATATACGACCTTTATGCATCCCGGCCCCACCTCCACGGGAACCTTCACGGAAGCGCCATAGGTTATCAATGCCTCACAGCGGCTTCCGGGATCCGTATTCAGGAAATACAGGATATACTTGCCGTCTTCTTCAAAGGTGGAAAACCTTATGCTGTCACCCGCTTCCACCAGCAGTTCCTTCTGGAAAGCCGAACAGAAGAAATATAGTATATCGCGGTAGAAACCTGAAAGATTTTCATGGCCGGGGAAATCCATTGTATTTACCAGGAAGGATATACCTTTCCCGCAGGCGTTTGAAAGAAGAAAAGGACAGCCTGACATGTTCTCTTCATTGTCGGCAAACCTGTCGGAGCCCGCGGCGAGAATTTTTGCCGTATGAATCTTGAGTTTTCCGACAGCCAGCTTCCCGCAATCGTATTTCGGATCGCATGCGGTTGTCCATAGCGGAAACCGGTAATTACCTTTTTCAGGACGCCGCAGGAACTTTATCCCCCTGTCCATGAAGCGGGTTTGTTTCTCAACCGACACACCGAAGAGGTCTCTTATATCTCCCCGGTTTATTATTTCCAACTTTCCCGGTCTCCTGTCAGACGCGTTCAGATGTGCAAGAGTTGCAAGCAGATGTCCGCCCCCTCGAACATATTTTTTAAGATTTGAATAAATCTCCGGAGTCATCGTATTCCAGCCCAGGAAAATCAGGCATCCGTATTTTGACATAAGCGAGAGAGGGCTTTCTGCAGGTATTATATCAACCTGTCCAAGCGGTGGATTACCCGAAAAATCACTTTCGCCTGACTGGAATGGAAACTGCCAGGGGATTTTCCTGTAGAAACTTTCGAAAAGCTCCCATGATTTTTCCGCGTCCCCGGCTCTCACCCCGCCCGGATGACGCTGTCCCCATACGAATTTTTCACCCATTGCAAAACTGTCCAGATTGCCCTGAAGCACCGCTATGCGCGCTATGGGAAAACCGGAAGGCCTTGGATGGCTTCGCGCGAAGGACGCAAAATCCCCCAGTTCTTTCCTGAAAATTTTCACTGCCGGGGCATCCTTATCCATGTTCTTTCCAAGCGCCTTGTAATCCATCAATCCGTGCTCGGCGTAGACTGGGTCGGCCCCCCTGATGAAAGCGTGGTAAAGAGAGGTCTTCCACCTGTGACGCCGGAGAGCATCATGTTCGTTCCCGCCATACCAGACCATGGCCATGTCAGTTCCAAAGGTCTTCTTTCCGTAACACATCGCCGCACCTTTGACTGCAGAATAATAAAGTTCGTTAAACCTGTCGTACGTCACCTCCAGGTCAACCCTGTCAATACCGGCCTCCATAAGGTATTTCGACACACCCGACGATTCTATGCTTATCAACGGTTTCACGAGACCCCTCGATACAGCTTTTCCAATCTGCCTCTTGAGAGTATTAACAAAAAATTCTTTCGCTTCAGCCATTGACCGGGTATGCGGAATTACAAACTTTGAACTTCTGACCGTTGACTCCGGCCAGTACAGTCCCAATCCTCCGTATTCACACATGAAAAGTGACCCTTCAAACAGATTCTTTGCACTCAGAAGTATTTTTCGCAGTTCCTTCATGTCCGTATTACGATATGACTCGCATATATCTCCATTGAGCCTTTCCCACATCTCATCCATCATAAAATGGGTGCCGTTTTTCCTGCAAAAAGCCACAACCTCTTTTAACCGGCTGTTCGTCCATGGGCCGGCAAAAAGAACGGTATAATTACCCAGTTTCTCCGAGACTATTTTTTCTATCGTTTCACAGCCGTATTTCGCCTCGCTCATTCCGCCGACTTTTATATATTTCATAGATTATTTCCACCTCGGGGTGCAATCTTCATCTATCAGGACTTATCCTGTACACATGCCTCCGGAAGGGCTCAAAAACATCCTCCAACAGGCTATTCTTCGTCTTTATGACTCTCCCCTCAAATAGAACTTCAGCGCTGCTGCTCTGTTTTTCCACCAAACCTGACAGGTCAAAAACCGCATTCGTTTCCCTGTCCCCTATATTTACCGAAATCAGGTAAACATCCCCTTTGTATTTTCTTGTCATAACAAGCACGGAGGGAGAAGAAACCGGCGTTTTCTCGATTTTTTCCGGAGAGAAGATTACCGGTGTAAGTTGCTGAAGTTCTTGGTTTAAACGCTGGTATCTCTCCCAGTGACCTTTACCCACCGGCTGACCGCTGAAATATTTGAGTCCCGTGCATCCGGCAATCATTGCACCGTAAGTCTGGGCTTCCTGTTCATCAGGAGTGGGTTCACGCTTATGGCTGAAGAGATTATTTCCCACTAAATACATCCATACGGGAAGGCGTCTCTCCTTGGTAACATCCTCTTTTAATTTTACCAAATCTATAACTTCTTTAATAGACCGCCCCTCCCCGCCGGTAATATAAAAGTCTGTACTAATTATATCCCCGGGCAGCCCCCCCCATCTCTGTCCCGGGCCCAGATATGTAAAATTGATATACACCGGATGGTAAGGGTCGGCTTTCCGGGTGGTATCCACTACTTTTATAACCATTTCAGGCGTTACATTCTCCTGCGTTTCAGGTTCATCGATTACATACCAGGCAAGAAGCGACCGCTCGTTTTTAAATCTTCCTACGAACTCCTCAAACTCCTGCAATTTTTCCATGTGTTTATGTCTGATAGGAAGAAAGATAGGGAAGGCAACTACCTTCAAATCATATTTATCCGCAATCTCAAAAAATTTCGCCCATCCTTTCTCTGTAACGGCAAAAGGGGTAAAAAAACCGGCTATACTTATTGACTTAAATCCGTGGTCGGCCCAGTGCTTTATTGTTTTTTCAATCTTTTCTTCCCATCCTTCCTTATAGAACCCGCTCTGTCCGAAATAAAAGTCCACCAGGGGCGCAAATACGAAAAACGGATTTTCATCTACAAGGATAACCCTTCTTAACCGGTCAATTTTTACTTCACTTGTCCCTGGCTCTAACTTTCTTAAACTCTCTGAGGATTTTGCCGTCTCGCGCTCACCATAAATCAGAGATATCTCCACAATGTATTCTCCAGCCGGAATATTCCTGATAGGCAGCAATATCTCGTTTACATTTTCCTGCCAGAGAAGGTTTTTTTCAATCAGAATATTGTCGCCATTCCTTATTCTTGCTTTAACTCTTTTACCTTTTAAATATTCCCTGTCCATATTGAAAACGTAAATCAGTCTCGCGTTTTCTTCGGTTGTATAATATGACCTTTCCAGTGCCGTCTCAATTAACGGGGATATTTTGACAAAACCTTTCTCTGTCTTAAGTCTCTCCCTGCTCACTGCATCAATAATGTTGATAGTGCTGTATATAACTTTCTCATTTTCCTTCACAGGATATCTTCCGAAACTTATATGCTCGGAAACATCGGTTCCGAACACTATCTTTCTCGAACAGTGTTTAACGCCGGCTATCTCTCCTTCTATTATAATCTCCGCTTTTTTCCCTGTGGAATTCCTGACGATGCCGTCCAGCACGTAATGGCCGCTGTTGTTATCAACTTTTAATGCCATGTCTTCAAATTTGTATAGATGTCTGGCAAAAACATTCCTGTCAGGCCACCTTAAGAATCCATATCTTTGAACGTCATGAAAATCCGATAATACGGGTGCCGTACAACTGTATTCCGTAATCTTGTGGTTTTCCCGCCCCAAGTTTATGCCCCATCTCTCGGACGTCAAATTGTCTATCCCGAGTGCGGCAAGAGGAATGGCAATCTCAGCAGTCCAGTATTCTTTATCTATATGGGCGGCGGCATGCCAGTCTTCTTTCGCCCATGGTATATTTTTAACCTTATCCTGAATGTACTTCGCTCCCAGAGCATTCACGACAAAATGATAGAATGTTGTCCTGTCAAGGTTTACATCAATGAAAACCTCAACACAGTCATCACGCCAAACAGCGCCACCATCCTCTTTTACAGTCGCTTGAAGATTTTCAATCTGCGAGTCCCAGCACCTGAAACCGATATACAGATTTGCATTGTCATATAGCGTGAAAACGTCCGTTTTCTCCGAGGGCATTTTTCTTTCTCCGTTCCTTGTTGCCATTTTTAAAAACGGAGGCGGTTGCGCTGCATCCGACCATGCCGCATCATCAAGTTTGCCGTCTATTTTCAAAGGAGAGGATGCTTTCTTAACCCTCATTTCAGGAGTTTCAATCTCTACTGTTTTTTCATCTATTATCCGGTCAAGCGGGTTCATTCTGTAGGGGGTGGATGCTATTCCTTTTTCCAGTTGAGGAGCATCAATCCAAATTACCCCCTCGCCTGTCAGCGTTATTATGACCCTTAAATAACCGCTTGCTTTCTCAATAATGGACTCATGCCTCTTCCAGTCCTTTCCAACCTTGACTTCCTTTGTATGCTTTTGCCCTGTGTCCCACTCCCATATCTGCAATCTTGCAGGAACGTTTTCCCTGTCACTTCTAAGATATACGGAAAAAATATAGGGCTCGCCTCTTTCTGCCGAAAAACAATAAGATTGAAGGCCTCCTTCTTTTTCCAGCCTCACAGAGTTTGACCCTTTAAGTTTTTCCTCCGTATCTATCCTCCATTGTCTGAAAAAGTTTTCCATACTGCCGTATGTAATGTACGGGTGGCTGTCGGTCGGCCCCCAGTAAAGCGGGATACCGTCCTGTATAGTCTCAAAGGATGAGTTTCTCAAAATATTTATCTCTGTATCCTCATCCGTCGCCTCCTCTTCAATTCTATAAACTCTTATATAGTCATATGCCATTTTGAATCGCCACGCAGCAACACCTGTATCTCCTTTCATTGAAGGTTCAAAAAGTTCACAAATTTTTTCACCGTCCACGAACCATTCAAAAACACCGCCGTGTCGTCGAACTATTTTGAAGTTGTACCATTTGTCTAAATCTATCCGCGTTTTTTTCAGGTCACCTACCCCCCGTGCATCACCCGGCCTTTTGTAAGGCCACCAGAATCCATCGGGACGTATCACAAATTTTATGCCATAAACAGTCAACCCTCCAAAACCTCCTGACAATTCAGGATCGGGCTCTATCGCCTTAACTCTTGCTTCAACAACAAAACGTCCACCCAAATCTTTTTGGATGCCTGCGGAGCCTCCATATCTTGTGGTGAGAAGCGTTCCTTCCTCCACCTTCCATGAATGGGGAGAGTCAAGTTTCCATTTATCAACAAGTCCCTGCTCTCCCATGGCAGGAGAAAAATTTCCCTTTTCAAAATCATCGGAGAATATAAGATCCTGACCGGATGCAATACCTACGGCTACGTATACACAACAAACGATATATAAGGCATTGAAAATACATCTTATTCTTCGCATCATCAACCTCCTCTACTGTCTGGAAGAATCTCCGTATATACATGCTGTTTACGGGGCGCTTCTTCCGATCACTTTTCGTAACGGCCGCCCGTCCCGAAGAGCATATATATGGCTTCAGTGGATCCCATCACTTCCCTTTGCGGGCGCCACTCCACATGTCCATCCACAAAAAGGATGTTCCCGCCCTGGTTGTGTCTTATACCGACAGGAATCCATGTTCTGTCAAGGTAAGCATTGGATGTGCTATAGGCTTCGGCAAAAGTATCGGCACAAAGGATAATTCCGGCAGGTCTTTTTATTCTGGAAAGCCTAACCCTTTGGGTGCTGGTTGTTCCTGAAACGTTGTAATAACCCATCTGAACATTATAGCCATACGAAAGTCTGTCAGTGCCCCACGCGTGGTACTTGTTGCTGGGACACTTGAAAAGTTTTTGATTCTTCACGTAGTTATTGATCTTGTCGAACCAGAATCTTTGTGCGGGTGACGGGGCAAAATCGTCAAAAGAAGGGAACCAACCGTCATAATCCTCCAGATAGAAATGAAAGGCCAGCCCAATCTGTTTAAGGTTGCTAATACACTGCGCCGCCCTTGCCCTTTCTCTTGCCTGCGACAGCGCCGGAAGGAGCATCGCCGCAAGTATGGCTATAATCGCCACTACCACCAATAGCTCTATCAGCGTGAACCCATGTGATTTACGAGAAATCACTTTTCTAAACATTTTGCACCTCCATAAAAAGATGGTTATCTATATAAACAGAGCGAGTGGCAGGAGAAATAACTCTCGTGCCTGACGATCTGATAACAGGGAGTTTGCATCTTTGCTTTTGTGTCATTTCATTGCACCTCCGTTGATTTTTCCACAACTGTTTCTCAGTACGAGATTCGTTTTCAAATTAATTCGGCAATTTCCCCTTTTCTTGTTAATGATATCCATCAGCATTTTTGCGCCAGTGTATCCGACTTCAATTCTTGGATGGTAGACAGTGCTCAGCGGTGGTTTGCTTTCTCTGGCAAGGGGCATATCATCAAAACCAAAAACAGAAATATCTTCAGGGATACTCAAGCCGGCTCCTTTTAACGCCTCCATAACCTCAATTGCCTTTACATCATTATGACAGACAACTCCTGTAACTCGCTCTTTTGGTTTGAGCAGTTCTTGCAGCGAGGAGGCGGACAATCGTTGCATACCGGTTTTATCTGCCAGAACCAATCTTTTTTTATAGCCTATTCCTGCCTCCTCAACCGCTTTTTTGTATCCGCTCAATCGTCTCTCAAAACATTCTTCGTTCAGGTTTCCCGCAATATATCCGATACGGGTATGTCCGAGAGATAACAGGTGTATAGTAGCGTCATATATTCCTTTTCCTTCATCTGCCCAGACATGCGGCAGGTTCTCAACCGGTGCATTAATTACAACCTTTGGAAGAGTTGATTGCAGAACTTCAGGATAAAGAGAGGCTCTTTCAATCAAAATAAGTCCGTCCAAATCGTGCTGAAGGAAGGTACAAAGAGACTTCCCGGCAGGAATCTTTTCATCAGGGAAAAAAAGTGAGAATGTATACCCTTCTTCCAGAGCGGCCTTCTGTATCCCTCTTAACAAGTCAAGAAAAACAAAATCATAAATGGTACCCGAAGGAGGGCGGAAGCAAATTACCCCAAGAGTGAGGGATACGCCGTTTTTTAAACTCCTGGCAATCCTTGACGGCTTATATCCAAGTTCCTGCATAGCCATTAAGATTTTTCCCCGGGTAGCTTTGCTGGTACCCGGGTAGTTATTCAGCACCATTGAAACTGCCGACCTTGCCACTCCTGCTTTTTTTGCAACGGCGAATTGGTTTATCATTTTGTGTATAATACCACATAATTTGACACCTGTCAAATTTATTTTAGATTTGAGGTTCAAAATTCGCGGGAACAGGATCTTTGCTTCTCTGTTTTTCACGAAGGTTTTCCGCTGTTTCTCCGCGAATTTCGCCAGAAGAGCCTCACCTCGTGGCGTTTCATAAAAAACTCGACGCATCCGTTCTTGTCCGTAGGCAATTCTTCGCCGGTAAAAATGTCTGTGAGATGTTTGTCTCCGGCGATGATTTGCCGTCTTTGCAAAGGCCGGCCTGTGATCGTCTTCCGCAAAGGTGAGTTTCCCGCATATCCCTGCTGAATCGGCGAAGGCGCCGAGTACCTATTTGTATGTGTAAGATCTTTCATCCCCACAGTACTTGTACTGGCGGGGACTGCAGAAGAAATCTATCTCGTTGTTTTCAAGCAGATGTTTCAGGTCGAGATATCCGGATTGAGCCAGATTATAAGAGCCGCTCAGTTCGTTAGTATAGCCGTAAAAAACACACAAGCCGGGGACTGTTGGCATAATGTTTTTTTACCAGGGCCGGCAAATCACCGGAAACTTATCTCGTATACGTGTCTCTGGAAAGGCATGAAGGTATCTCTAATAGCTCCCCGTTCAGTCTTGAGAGTTCTATCCTCAAACAGAACCTTTGCCTCTTTTGCGTCCGCCATGCCCGACACATCAAAAACGGCGGGTATTTCCCTTTCATAGATATTGACCGCGATAATATACGCCTTTCCGCGATATCTTCTTGTTATGGACAGAACCGTTGATGGGGAAACGGCAGCCTGGTCTGTTTCCTCGCCTGAAAAAAGTACCGGCGCCAGGGATTGCAGTTCAACGTTGAGCCGTTTATATGCTTCCCAGTGCCGGCGGCCGTATATCTGTCCAAATAAGTATTGCAGTCCGCTTGCTCCTCCTATCACGTTACCGTATGTCTGCGCAATCTGTTCCTCTGCGGTAATCTCCCTGTGGTGATTACTAAGATTATTCCCCACAATAAAATTCCATGTGGGTATGTTCCTTTGCTTTGAAAGTTCCTCCATTATATCCACAAAACGCAATGTCTCCTCTATCGTCCTGCCATCCACCGCGGTAAGGTAGTAGTCAAGAGACATGATATCCCCGGGCAGACCCGCATACCTGCTGACAGGACCTATCTGGGTATAGTTAATGTAAACCGGATGATATGGGTCCAATTTTTTCACCTTCATAATGCCTGCGGCAACGTCTTCAGGTTTGACGCCGTCGTATATTTCCGGTTCATCGGAAGGCATCCATGCAAGCAGCGCCGGATTGTCTTTCCATTTTGAAATCAACTTCTCAAGCTTTTCGTGGTCATAACATAGCACCCTGTGCCAGTGTCCGGTCCAGAAAACTATCACCTTAATGCCGTGTTTGTCCGCCGCCTTGAAGACCCTGTCCCATATCCTTTCTCCCCAGTGCCCTTTAATTTCATCCACATTCGCCCCTACATGGAGGGTATTGAAACCGTGGTTCGCCCACCACTCCATCAGGGTATCAATCACATGGTCGTAGTTGCCGTAAGGATGCCCGGAAGGAACATGGAAAACCTGCAGCGGGGCGAATACGAAAAACGGTTCGCCGTCCACAAGCAGAACCCTGCGGATACGGTCAACCTTTACCTCGTTGTCCCGCGGTTCAAGTTTTCTTATGAGATCTTTTTCCGATGCAATCTCGTGGTTTTCCCCGTCCAGCAGAGTCACGGTCAATTCGTATGTTGCCGGCGGAATACCGGCAACAGGTATCTCCAGTATATTTTTACTGCCGGAAACCAATTTTGTCCCATGTTTTACCCGTACGCCGTCCCTTTTCAGTTCCCACGTTATGGATGATTCCGCAAGAGCATCCCCGGCTATGCCAAGTTCGGTATGAACATACGCATTCTCCTCTGAGGTATAATAAGAAAGGCTGGCCACGGCGCGTATCAAGGAGACCTGCTCCACATGCCTGTTTATCTCCCTGAGTATTCCGTCCGTGGAAACATCCGACATCCTTATTTTTGCCATTGCCTCCCCTGTTACGGGAGCGGGGAACCCCGACAGGCTGAACGGCTGGCTTCTGTCCCGCTCAAGGCCAAGAGCCGGAGAAATCGCCTTTATGCCAGATATCTCGGCTTCTATTAACACCTCCATGTCCCTGTTGCTGTTGTTGCGGATTATCCCGGACAGAGCGGCCGTACCGTTTTCACCCCGCCGCAGAGCGAGTTCTTCAATAGAGAATAGATATCTTTTAAAAACACCAGGGTCTTCCCACTTGAAAACGGGATACCGTCCGACTGCATGATAGTACATCCCCCTGTTAGTGGACAGGGCGATATGCGCACCACCGTCACCGGTTTTACGATTCGTTCTTGCAACATTTATCCCCCAGGAAGTTCCGGTAAGAGGGCTTATTCCAAGAGAAGAGAGCGGAACAGCTACCTCAGCCGTCCAGTATTCTTCCCGTATGTTTGTTTCTGCAACCCAGTCCGCATTCCACGACAGGTTCAGGGTATCATCCTCGCTTACTCTGCCGGCAGGATTAACTATGAAGCGGTAATATGTAGTGCGGTCAAGGTTGACATCCAGAAAAATCTCTATTTCCTCGTCTTTTGGCAGAACTCTGACACTCCCTGTATAACATTTCAAGGCAAGATACAGGTTATCTTCATCATGGCAGATATACGCTTCGGTTTTCTCCTTCGGTTCAAAGTACTGCCCGGGAAGCGAACCCGGAATTTTCAGTGCCGGCAGCATGGTTTTTTTATTCCAGACAGAGTCGGCAAGTTTACCGTCTATTACGGGCGGTTCTTTCACCCTGACAATACCGTATTCAGGAAGTTCAACCTTTTGCATTTCAACGTCTGTTCTATTGTCCATCTGGTTTACCCTGAAATCGGTTGTCTCAGAGCCTTCTTCAATCTGCACTGCGTCAACCCATAAACAACCTTCGGCTGAGGGATTTAACATGATACGTGTCCTGCCCTGATTGATTTCGGGAAAGGTAAAAGAAAAACGCTGCCAGTCCCTGCCTGCTTCCACCTGTTTCCTGGGAATCCCCCACAGGGAAATATTCACGGGCATTTTTTCAACATCGCTTTTCAAAAAGACCGAAAGGGTATAAGATTTTCCTTTCTGTACATTAATCCAATGTGACAACAGGCCGTTCCACTTGTCCCCGCCCTTCAGCCTAAGGGATGCCGAACCATGATATTTTTCCGAGGTGTCAACCGTGAAACTGTTCCAGAAGTTTTCCATGGTCTCAAAATCAATCGGGATGCTTAATGAACGGACCGGCTGCCAGTATGGCGGAAGATTTTCGTTAGAGTCTTCAAAGGAACTGTTCCTTACGACATTGACACGGTTTTTTACATCGCCCGGCATGGTTGTTTCTTCGTTTATTTTGTAGACCCGTACGCCATCATATGCTGTTTTTATGCGCCAGCCCATAAGGGCCAGTTCTCCTTCCATCCCCGGTTCCATTATGTCGCAGATTTTTCTGCCGTCCACAAACCATTCAAATACACCGCCCCGTTTTATTATCCTGAATTCATACCACCTGTTGAATTTTATCTCTTCGGTCTTCCACTGTCCTCTTCCCCGTTGCTCACCCTCTTTTCTATAGTGCCACCACCACCTGTCGGGCTGCATGGTGAAGGAAATGCCCGCAACCCTGACTCCGGTAAATCCGCCCCCTTTTTCCGGTTCGGAGACAACCGGTCGCACTTTTACTTCAACGATAAAATTGTCTCCTGTCTCCTTCGTTAGGGTTATTTGTCCGCCATATCTGGCATTCGTCAATGCATTATTCTCAATCTTCCACATATGTGCACCGTCCAGCTTCCACTCGCTGGAAATGGTTTCACCGTCAAAATTATCAGAGAATATCAGACTTCCTGATTCAACCAGTCCCCCGTCCACAAGTTTCCAGAGTTTTTCTCCCTCAGGAAACCAGATGTTTTCAGCGGGATACGCCTTGCACGGTGAAAACATTAACATGCTAAGCAATAACACTGCACTCAAACTGCCTTTCCGAGACTTGCTCATTCTTAATCTCCTGTGCGTCTGTTTTAACCGTTTTATTGCCTCATCTATGTCCCATCCTGCGGCAAGACTCTGGATGGATTTCAACTTTATGACGCTAATAAATTACTTCATAATATTGAAGTAGAAGGACCTCCCGTCACTTTGGCGTAAATCTATTGATACCGACATCGGCCTCTAACTGTTGTTGAGTTAGTGATTCAACGTGGCCGTCACAAAAAAGGATATTGGTAGAACCTGCTATGTGACGGTAAGCGGTCTGAGTTGGCGTTGGATATGAAACGTCAGAAGCATCTGTTCGGGCGCTATCCACTACCAGGATATCCCAAGAGGGTTGTTTCAGACGGTTATACTTGAAAGGTCCTCCATATCCCGCATCCACAATTCTTGCGTTAATTCCATAAGGGCGAGCGCCGTTTTTATACCCCACGAGTTTTCCCACCGTAGGACATGTAAAAGAATTTGGAGATTTTAACCCATAGTCTAACGGAGAATACTGGCCAAATTTAGCCAGAAGTTCATACCATGGCCTAACGGCGTACGTACCATCCCAATACTGTATCATCCTCGTTGATGAGCGCGGGAAGTAGCCGCCAAAATCTTCCTGGTAGAAGAGCAGAGCCAGTCCAATCTGTTTAAGGTTATTCATGCAGACTGCCTGCCTTGCCCTCTCTCTGGCCTGACTTAACGCCGGAAGAAGCATCGCCGCCAGAATCGCTATGATGGCAACTACCACAAGCAGTTCTATGAGTGTGAAGGCATGTAGGGACGAAGGATGCAGCGAGGAAGACACGGAAGACCCGTTTTTAGTGTTAAAATCAGGTGTACTGCGCAGACCTGTCCGGGCATAGTGCCCGCTCGGGGAAAACTTGTGCATAACAAAAGAAAAAAGGAGACTACCCATGATAACCTCCAATCCCTGTCTTGAGAGTACAGGAATAATGTTTCAATCCCATGTCGGGACTGACCTGCATAAAGCGTCTTTGACTTTTACCGTAATAGATTCTTCCGGCAAACTGACTAATGCTGCGGATATTGACTGCAAATGCGTTAATAAGATTAAGGATTTCATCACCTCCCTGCCCAAGCCTATCCATTGTGCGATTGAGTCTGTCGGCATGTATGAATGGCTCTGGGAACTTTTGGAACCGCTTGTAGATAAACTTACGCTGGCCGATGCAGTAGAACTTAACTATCGTGCAGGCAGACGCCAGGCAAAAACCGATAGAATTGACTCTAAGTTTATCTCGCTGCTGACGTATAAAGGTGAATTGCCGGTTTCTTTTGTCCCTGATAAGACCACAAGACAGTTCCGAAGAGTCTGCCGACACTGGCATGCCACTTCTGAGATGTTGAGCGGCATTAAAGTGCGGATGCGCTGGATTCTCCTTCAGCATAATCTGAAAGGGCCGGCGCATCTCACCGGCGATTCTACCAGACGCTGGCTCAAGGCGCACGGACATCTGCTGGATTCCATCGCGTTTTTTTCCTTCTCTCAATTTCTGGAGACCGTTGAGCATATCGAACTGCAGCAGTTGACCATCCGCAGGCAGATGCGCCAGTTTTCCCAACTGCCGCAGTTTAAGGATGATATCGAACTTTGCTGTACCGTTCCCGGCATCGCAGAAATACTGGCCGCTATTATTGTTGCGGAGGTCGCCGGATTCCACAGGTTTGACAGTGCGCAAGCCATCGCTTGTTATACCGGACTTACCGAGCGTACCCATGAGTCCGGCGGCAAACGCTCTCAAGGACACGTTTCCTGTGCAGGCCCCGCTTCGCTGCGCTGGGCGCTGTGCGAGGCCGCTACTACCCTGGTACGTTCCGACCCCTCTTACAGGGGTATCTACAACCATCTGGTTAAAAACACCGGGAACAAAAGCAAGGCCAAGGTCGCTATGGCAAGAAAACTCATTACATGGCTGTGGAAGATGGCACAGACCAGACAACCGTTTATAAGAGGAGGTTCTACCAATCATAACCGGAATGCTAATATCGCCAGGCAGAAAGCCAGGCTCATTAAGAACCTGGCCCCTGCCTGATAGACTCCGGCTGTTCAGTCTCATGCGGTCTATATCGCCTTTTGACTTGCGAGCCGGTTTCCTGACACTCCCGCAGATACTGCGGGATGAGGTCGCCCAGTGTGAATGCATCTTAAGGCGATGCGAATGGAAACTTCCTGTGTGCCCGGACTCTATCAGACCAGGACAGCCATGCCGCTGTCCCGTCTTACCGGTGACCACGGATAGATGAGTGCGCCCTTTGAGGCTGACCGCAGTTGACTTGAACGCGCCGAAGGAGGTGCTGTTAGGAAATATATGACGATAATCTCTTAATCCGGCAAGTTCCTCTTGACCTGTGTGGGGACACCATGGTGAATTCGCCGAAGGAGGTGCTGTTAGGAAAAATATAACGATAATCTTTTAATCCGGCAAGTTCCTCTTGACCTGTGTGGGGACACCATGGTATCATCTTACGCACCGTGTCTTCCTCCCTTCGTCCCTACATAGATGAACCCAGCGCTTGTGCCTTTCTTTCTCCTTTTCTTTTCCATTCCTCATTCCTCCTTGTCCCGTAAAAGGGACGTTGCGCCGACCGTTCCATATCAGCCGTTTTGCACCTTCTCCCATCTATATCACATGCTATCTTCATGCGCTCTCCCTTATCACGATTTCAGGTTCGAAAACAATCTCTTCTGGGTCCCCGGTTCGTTTGCCCTCAATACGTTCAATCAAGACCTCACATATTTTTTTCATTCCTTCAGCGGGTTCGCGCACGGTGGTTATTGCGGGCTTTACCAGCGCGGCAAGGAAAATGTCGTCAAATCCGGTAACGGCCACGTCACCCGGTACCTTTACGCCTGTTTTCTCCGCCGCCTTGAGAACGCCGATGGCCATAAGGTCATTTCCGCAGACAATTGCATCAACTCCCTTCTGGAAAAGAACTTTCCCCCATTTTTCTCCGTACTCTATTGTGAAGGAACCTTCGCAAATAATATTATCCGTCCTCACCGGAATATCCTTTTCGGCAAGTGCTTTCTTGTAACCCTCCAGGCGCTCCTCGGTTGCCCTCAAGTCCATTCTTCCTGCAATAAAACCTATCTTTTTTCTCCCCGTATTGACAAGATACTTGGTAACCTTGTACGTTCCCTTGATATTGTCCCCGGTGCAAACATCCACCGGCAAGCCGTCTCTCCTCTTGCCCATGAAGACTATCTTTATATCGTTATCTACAAGACTTTTGAAGAGCGGGTATAGCGTACTGTCATCCTCTCCCTCGCAGGTACCTACCATTATCCCTGCAACCCTTTCTCTCTGCATCATCTCGAGAATGTCTCTCTCCTCCGAAATCTCTCCGTAAGTATTTCCCAGTATCAGATGATAACCTTTCTTTTTTAGAAAGTCGTGCATGGTCTTAACCATGACCGGATACCCCGGATTGGTTATGTCGGGGACAATCAGCCCGACTTTTTTTGTTTTCTGTTTTTTTAGATATACTCCACTGCTGTCAGGGACGTAGTTCTCCTTTTTAATTATCCTCAACACCCGTTCCTTTGTTGCAGGTTTTACGGAACCGTCGTTCATGGCCCTTGAAACCGTTGCCGAAGAAACCCCTGCCTTTTTCGCTATGTCGTATATAGTCATTTCTTGTATCCGTTTACAATAACGTTATGTCAATATTATATCATTAATTATTAATATTGTCAAGTGTATTTTGTAATCGGTTCCATGTGAGATTCAGGAAAAATTGATTTCTATGTCTATAGTGGATTAATCCCAGGCCGTCCGCATACAGATAACAGGCATTCTTGAAGAGGCTTTTGAGGGCAAAGACGGACATCCCCCCTGTCTGCTTATAGAAGAAATCGAGAGAAAGATGTCAGATTCCGGGGGTGCTATTTCTCCAGAAGTGCGGGGACCTGCGAGAGGGACTGTAAAAAGATGTGTCTGCCATGGCTCCGCATCTCTTCTTCCATGGTCCGGCAGACGATGACGGCTCTGCCCAGTCCCAGGCCGAGTGGAATATCACCGTCTTCGCGCGGGTTGTCTCCGATGACCGCCGACTGGGCCGGGTCAACGCCGACCTGCGCAAACGCCTTCTGCCATAGGGCAGGCTGGCTTTTCTGTCCGCGGAGGATGTTGGCGCCAAGGATCCGCCGGAAATAACTGCTTCCGGTGATATCCCCGAGACCGGCGCGTTTCAGTTTCAGGAGGCATCCGACTATGGGGTTGTTGCTTACGACAAAGAGCGGCCAGCCCTGTTTGAAGAGTTCCTTTACCATTTCAACCCCGTCTTCATATACCATCAGGTATTGCCGGTGCCAGTCATAGATACGTTCCCATGTTTCCACCGGAGGCAAAGAGAACTCCGCGATAAAATCCGGATAGTCCCACCATATTATACTGTCCGCGTATTCCTCTATTTTTTGACGGGCTTCTTCAGGCTTCCAGCCTTTCTCAACCATGACGTCCCGTATTACGCCGAAGATGGGGTTCTGCCAGACGTGTTTCTCCAGCGGATAGGCATTTCCGGGCTGATTGTCCGTGAGCGTACCGTCGATGTCTATGAAAATCGCTTTTGGTTTCATGTTAGGAAGTTTCGTTACGGCTGTTATTATACGACACCATAAATTATTCTGCAACGGGTCATTTGCGCAGTTTGGTTCCGGAGAGATATTCGCAGGTTCGCCAGTAGGCGATGGCGGCCTTCAATCCCTCCTCCGGCTTCATCCCGGGCCAGCCGCCGGATTCAAAGGTGACAGGATTTGTATATCCGGCACGCCGGAGCGTCCTAATTACGTCAATCCACGGGATAGTGCCGAATCCCGGAGGCAGGTGTTCGTCTATTCCGGCAGGGGAGAGAAATCCTTTCGAATCGCGTACAGTGTTGTCCGGCCCGCGATTGTCGTGAAAATGGGTGGTGAAGAGACGGGCGTCCATGACTTCTACCCATTTTACGATGTCATTACCGCAGCAATGGGCATGCCCGGAATCCAGGCAGTAGCCGACCGCTGGGGAGCCGGTCATTTCCACAAGCGCCGGGAGGTCAGTTATGTTGCCACAAGGCTCAAATCGGTCCACGTTTTCCAGTGCAATCTTCACACCGCAGCTCCGTGCGTGTTCTCCGGCAATCCGAAGGTTATCCGCGCAGCACTCCATAACACGGTCCCTGCCGTGCAATCCGCATTCTCTCTGCCACACATCGATTAATGCCTGCACCATGGTGTAATGACCGGCGGCGCGTCCGGGATGCAGTACCATTACCTCGGCTCCCAGGTTGGCGGTGAAATCTATGCAGCGGCGCAGGTGACCGAGTACCTCGTCCTGCGTGGTATCGAGCGGAGCAAATGTCGGGCCCAGGCTGTGGTGCTGTGTGGCTTTCATCCCGCGTGAAGCCAGTACGGCGCCTATCCGTTTTGTCTCCGTATCCATATCAAAACTTGATTCTTCCTCCATGTGATAACCGCCTAACATAACACGGTCAATGCCGCAGTTCTGCATGAGATCAAGAACCCGGCTGATATCAGAATCTGGAACCTTGTTGATATTTCTCCCATCCCATTCCACGGTAGTAATCTGATAGGAGAGACTGAATCCTTTTTGCGTCATAAAATTCCTCCCATAACGTTCCTCCTCGTCCCGTAAAAGGGACGTTGCGCCGACCATAGCATATCAACCGTTTCGCACCTTCTCCCATCTATATTCAATATCCATTGCCAGGTGATTACTTTCATCTGCCGTTATCCATCCGAATTCCGGAGTCCCGTCGCAGCACATTACTTCCAAAAGAATCTCATGTTCTCCCTTTTCCATCTCCGTCTGAACAAGGGGGCTACCTGGCCTGTGAGGCGCCGGAAGGAAATTGTTATGCTGGTGATGTGAAAGTAACAGTTTCCCGTCGAGCCACATCTTGATTCCGTCCGCGCAGACAGGAAAAATCTTAACCTTCTTTTTTTCCTGCAGTACCATTACCGTTTTTAGGAATATTGCCGAACCCGGGTTGCCGGCATGGTTCTTCAGGTCAAAATACATCGTGTTGAAGACCTCTTTCTCGAATACGCTGCAGGTATTGTTGAGCATGTCCCTCTCAACCTGTTCAATACTCTCCGGTACGAACGGTCCGCATACGGAAAACCGGAACGAGAAGGGAGGAGAGAACTCCGGGATTTCGTACATTGGGAAGGGCCTTTCTATTGCGGGGAAGTCCCCGCTGTTTTTGACTTCATCGCCAATCATGGCTGTCCATTCGGTCAGTTCCTTGAGGGTAGAAGGCACATCAATACCCCTTATTCCGCATCCGGGCACTACTTCTTCGCCGGTTCTATAGCCTTCTCTTAACAGTTGTTTTCTGCCCTTCGTTATTCCCAATATCGCTCCTGCGGTTGCACCGGTGCAGTCCGTATCGTATCCGCAGTTCACGGCCGAAACTACCGTTTTCAAAAAATCACCTTTGCCGTAGAGAAGGCCGGCTATTATGAAGCTTATATTCTGCACGCAGTCAGTGAAATTGTGGTGGCCGAAGATCCGCAGGATGTCATTCCGCATCTTCTCAAGGGTCTTTCCCTGTCCGTGCAGGGAAACCGTAAGCGTTACCGCTCTGTGCAACCTTGAAGTCTCCGGTATAAAGGAAAGAGCCGTCTCTATAAGGGAGTGTATAGGGCTTCCGGAAAAAGCCGCGCTTTCCATTGCAGCGAGAAAAATTTCTCCGTATACCCCTTCGCCCCAGTGGTCAACCGATGCATCCTGAAGGGCATACCATCCCGCAACTTCAGGCCTTTCCGCGGCTATGCACGCCCAGATCTCGCTTCTTATGGGAGCGCCCATCCCGTTGCGGAACCAGTTGTTGTAGTATCCGGTGACCGGCGGTTTCAGTCCTGCCTTCAGGTTTGCAATCGCCACCCCGTATTCATCGCATGCGTAAGTTATATTGTTCAGCCAACCTTCTGCAAGGTCATCCGAGGTAATTCTTATCCCTTTGCGTCTCAGAATATCGAGCCATACGAGTTGCAAATCAAGGTCATCGTTGGCAACCATTTTCGAGGGTACCTGTAGAGGCACGGAAAGGAAATCCATATTGCCTTCGTATGTAACACCTATGGTGCCGCCGACGTTCTTTCCGAGCCAGCACCCGTAGATTCTGTCGAGATACTCTTCCCTTTTCAAGCCGCTCTTTTTCTCTATATCACATGCTATCTTCATGCGCTCTCCCTTATCACGATTTCAGGTTCGAAAACAATCTCTTCTGGGTCCCCGGTTCGTTTGCCCTCAATACGTTCAATCAAGACCTCACATATTTTTTTCATTCCTTCAGCGGGTTCGCGCACGGTGGTTATTGCGGGCTTTACCAGCGCGGCAAGGAAAATGTCGTCAAATCCGGTAACGGCCACGTCACCCGGTACCTTTACGCCTGTTTTCTCCGCCGCCTTGAGAACGCCGATGGCCATAAGGTCATTTCCGCAGACAATTGCATCAACTCCCTTCTGGAAAAGAACTTTCCCCCATTTTTCTCCGTACTCTATTGTGAAGGAACCTTCGCAAATAATATTATCCGTCCTCACCGGAATATCCTTTTCGGCAAGTGCTTTCTTGTAACCCTCCAGGCGCTCCTCGGTTGCCCTCAAGTCCATTCTTCCTGCAATAAAACCTATCTTTTTTCTCCCCGTATTGACAAGATACTTGGTAACCTTGTACGTTCCCTTGATATTGTCCCCGGTGCAAACATCCACCGGCAAGCCGTCTCTCCTCTTGCCCATGAAGACTATCTTTATATCGTTATCTACAAGACTTTTGAAGAGCGGGTATAGCGTACTGTCATCCTCTCCCTCGCAGGTACCTACCATTATCCCTGCAACCCTTTCTCTCTGCATCATCTCGAGAATGTCTCTCTCCTCCGAAATCTCTCCGTAAGTATTTCCCAGTATCAGATGATAACCTTTCTTTTTTAGAAAGTCGTGCATGGTCTTAACCATGACCGGATACCCCGGATTGGTTATGTCGGGGACAATCAGCCCGACTTTTTTTGTTTTCTGTTTTTTTAGATATACTCCACTGCTGTCAGGGACGTAGTTCTCCTTTTTAATTATCCTCAACACCCGTTCCTTTGTTGCAGGTTTTACGGAACCGTCGTTCATGGCCCTTGAAACCGTTGCCGAAGAAACCCCTGCCTTTTTCGCTATGTCGTATATAGTCATTTCTTGTATCCGTTTACAATAACGTTATGTCAATATTATATCATTAATTATTAATATTGTCAAGTGTATTTTGTAATCGGTTCCATGTGATGCTTAAAACAAACTAATTTGTATGTCCATAATAAAGGATTATTTTGTGGTTAGACGGCGGCAAGGTAAAGGTAGACCTCAAGGACGGCGCCCCTGTTTTTACATAA
>CAYPTS010000023.1:23922-25317 GCA_964413825.1 uncultured bacterium | reverse complement strand
ATATGGAACGATGAATAATGAAACGTTGAATACCGGCAAAAACGGGCGCAGGATAACCATCAAAAACATAGCAGATGAACTGAATCTTTCTTCTTCGGCAGTTTCCGCCATACTTAACAAGAAAAAAAACTGCTTCGCCAGTAAAAAAACAAAAGAAAATGTTTTTCGCACAGCAAGCGAACTGAACTATAGGCCGAACAGGTTTGCCCGAAGTTTAAGAACCCGAAAATCCGACAGTATCGGAATTATTGTTACCAGTTTTGAAGTCAATGTCTTGCTTAACGCCATACAATTTGTTGAATCCCTTGCATGGAAAAGAAATTACCGGCTTTTCATTGCAAATTCAAACGGCGACCCCGACAGGGAAGAATTGCTTTTGGATGAGTTCTACAGCACCCCTGTTGACGGAATAATACTGATTCCTACGGGGCTTTCCTCGACAAACAGTTTTCTGAGACAATTGACCGCGGAGGAATTTCCGGTCGTTACGGTTAACCCGGTTGAAAACGTCAGTGTTGATTTTGTTGCTACGAACTACAGAAAAGGCGGTTTTATCGCCGTGGAACATCTTGTGAATCTCGGATACAAAGAGATAGGTTTTTTTGGCAACTCGTTAAAGTATTATTCCATGGCGGAAAGATTTGCCGGCTACAGGGAAGCGCTGGAAAGATACAATCTGAAGTTCAAAGATGAGTTTGTTTTTCATGCGGAAACGAGGAATTTTCCGGATGTTTATGAATTCGCAAAAAAAATAATCAGTGCGAAGCATATTCCGCACGCCATTTTTGCAAGCAACGATATTTTTGCCATAGCGTTTATAAAAGCCGCAATTGAAAAAGGGTTTAAGGTGCCCCGTGATTTTTCCGTCGTGGGTTTTGACGACGATAAAATTGCCAATTTTTCTCCCGTACCTCTGACGACAGTCAGACAATCGGGAGAGCAGCTGGGCAGGAATGTTTTTAATCTTTTAATGAAAAAGATTGAAGACAGCAGTATTAAAGGAGAAAGAATTATTCTTAATCCGCGATTGATAGTACGGCAGTCTACAAAAAAGGCAGGGAAATTCAAGGACTGACTTTTTCCGTGTTTGCAAATCATGTTCTAAGTGAGGATAGAAACATCTGAACAAAAGGGAGGCAACGAAAATGGAAAAGACAGGAAAAGAAGCATGGATGTTGAAACCTCGAAATGCGTTCATTAATAGAGCTTCTGGTTGTGGTGGCGATAATAGCGATACTGGCGGCGATGCTTCTCCCTGCACTTTCGGAGGCAAGGGAACGTGCAAGGCAGACGGCATGCCTGAACAATCTTAAGCAGATAGGCCTGGCAATCATGATGTACATGAATGACTATGAAGAGTATATGATATCCACTGTACAGCCTCCGAATATAGAT
>CAYPTS010000023.1:0-23822 GCA_964413825.1 uncultured bacterium | reverse complement strand
CATGAATGACTATGAAGAGTATATGATATCCACTGTACAGCCTCCGAATATAGATAATGCCGATGCGGCTTTGCTAAGTGCGCGCTGGTACAATATTTTGCAGCCGTATACGCAGGGAGTCTCCATATCCGCGAAAACTTCTACTCTTACCTGTCCTGCGGGCAAGCGGCTTTCCTCGAGCAACTGGACGTACGGCATGAATCCCTTTCTGGGCAACTGGAAATATGGCAAGATTGTAAATCCTGCGGCAAAATGCATTGTTGCGGATTGTGCCCATTTTGACATTAAATATACAATGGCGCGGCGATGGCTGGGTTTCTGGCATAGCGGCGGCATCAACATGCTTTTTTGCGACGGGCACGCCGAGTGGTGGCCGTATGCCAGGTTGAATGATACGTTTGCTTCGTGGGACACGGGAGTTGGAGACGGATATCTTGGTTATTCCGTTTCCACGTGGAAGGCCGATACGGCGAAGTAACAATCTTGCCGGAATTGAACGGCATGTTTTCATGTCTGCGGCTTTTTCGAAGAAGGGCAAAGGAGAAAAAATCATGATTAAGTTTCTTATGGCGTTTTTTTTCTGCTCTGCGTTTTTTTCCCCCTGCGCAAACCTCCTTAAAAACGGCAGCTTTGAAGATGATTTGAACAGAGACAATATTCCTGACAATTGGACGCCGCAGAATTTTTACGGAGGAAAAATTCCCAAGATTACTATGGATTCAGAGGAGGTGAAAGAGGGAAGCAGTTCACTGAGAATAGATAATACCGGCGGAACGTCCGGTGGTGTCCAGCAGTTGTTGAGCATACCCGCACAAGATTCGGAGAGTGTTTTTTGGGTAACTGTACTGGTAAAACTCGAACCGCCGCTTCTTCATTTGAAGAAAACTCATATGTTCGGTATCAGTTTTCATTGCTACTATACCGACGGGACCGCGGAGTGGGAGGTGCCGTCCGGCGGATATTTTGAACCTGCCGAGAGTCTCTGGCAAAATATAACCTTTATCTGGAAACCGAGGAAACCGCTTGCCCGCGCATTTGTTCGAATCAATTTTCCGCATGACGGAATGTTGCTGGTTGACGGTGTGAAAATTCACTATGCTCATGAGATGCAGCCTGCAGGAGCCGGGCCGTTTTTATCTGAAATCCTGCGTTGGAAAAAACTTCCGTCAGACGGTTGGACGGTTACTGCGGGAGACTGGACGGCGGAAAAGGGGATTGTCTCAAATAAAAGGCCGAGGTTTCCCGGCGGTGACCATCTGCTCTTCACAAAAGGGGTTTTAATGCCCGCCGTAGAATTCCGCATCAGGAAGGAGTCGGGCGGTTTTTTCAGAATCACGCATTACCAGGAATCTTCGGAATACGTCCAGACTACATTCCGTGACGATAGAGTGGCAGTCAAGTATTTTATGCCCGCTTTCACGGCAAGGCCCCGCGACCGCCAGCATATATGGGAAAACGCGCCTTGCGTTATTGACAGCGGATGGCATACGGTTAAGGTGGAACCGATATTCCCTGCCGGCATAAAGGTTTCAGTAGACGGCAGGCCGGTAATTTATACCGCGGATGACTGGAAGCCGTGGGACCTCGGGCAGACATGGCTTGCTTTGACTGCGTGGAATACGACGGTGAGCATTGATTCCGTTAAAATCGCCGGCAGAATGCCTTCTTTGCAACTGGCTCCTCCCCGCTATACTGTTTCCGAAAATCCGCCCGAACTTCTTTTGCCTGCAAAGGTAATTGATGCGCCAGGGCTCTTATCTTCGCAGGGAAACGACCGGTTACGCGAGAAACATTCCGGAAAACTTCCATCTGTAGGTAGGTTCGAAATAGGCAAGCCTGATTATTCCGGTGCAGATATTCCGCGGCAAACCATGGCTGAAGGAGGCCCCGTGCTTTCAGAACAGAACGCGAATATCGGCTGGAATTTCAGGGCATGGCTCAAGAAGCCTTCCGAATGGGAGTCCTTGGAAATAAGGCGGGACGTGCTGTTTAATCTTTCCGAATCCGGAGTCTATACGTTGAAATGCTATTTCTCCGACCTCGCCGACGGTGAACAGTATCTGAAACTTTACGTGGATGATACGCTTGTTTATACTGACCGCGCTTCAGGTACGCGGCGTAGCGCGCTCGGTTCTTCTAATCTCGGCCGCAATCCATGGAGGGAACATATACCCATCCGGTTTTCATCGGGAGAACATAAGATAGGCATTGCCATTTTTGCTCCAACGTTCCATACAAAATTCGCAAACATACCGGCGCCTTTGCTTGAACGCGGGGCGACACTGGACTATCTGGCGCTGGTTCCGGGAGAAGATGAGGTTGTTTACAAACGTTCTGTGCAGGATAACATTGGATGGGAAGAGCGCCATGACGACCCTGCGGGTACGGAAATAGAAGGGCGGAAATTCCGTCTTGTTTTTACTGATGTTCCGGACGGCAACTATACGCTTGAAATGGGATTTCGCGTTCCGCGGAGAGAAAAACCCGAAGAAAGGGAGTTTGTGGTTTCTTCCGGCGAAAAAATTCTTCTCCGAAGTTCGGAATTACAGCCGGAACTTGCGTGGGAAAAACGGATTGTGCGTAACGTTTCCCTTGCGGTAAGCGGAGGCAGAGCGGACATGCTTTTTACTGCCTCAAAAGGAAAAGCTGTCGTTAACTGGGTGCGTCTCTTGGCGGATAGTGGAGAAATAGCATATTACAACGCCGGTTTCGTTCCCGGCCGCAACAGAATGTTTAAAATTCCCAGGCATGAATTATCCAAGGTTCCGGAACGCAAAGCGCGCAACGCGGCGCCTCCGGGATACGATGCCGGCAACGGCATCGCGAATCCGTCATTTGAATATGGTTCTGGTGAAGAAATTATGGGATGGGCAGTTCTTTCAAAAACCGACCTGCTGGATGCTGCTCTTTCCGGAAATGGAACGGTTGCATTGGAAGACGGAATAGCCCGAAGCGGGAACAGGTCCCTGAAGATAGACAGGACAACCGGTAAATTCGGGATTGCTTCCGCCGGAATGTATGTCGACTATACCAAGTCTTACCGGTATAATGTCTGGCTTAAAGGAGAGAAGATTACAGGCAGGGTTTACATACAAGTGATTTTCTTTGATTCGCAGTGGGGTTGGGGGCACAAAACTACGGGTATTATTTCTTCCGACCCTTTTGCTGTAACAGAAAAATGGCAGAGATTTGAACTGACAGTAAAACCGCCGATGAATTCGCAGACCGCCTATCTGGTTGTTCGCTCAGAAGATAACGGCGGAGTTGTGTGGATTGACGATGTTTTTTGCGACCCTGTCGGGGATGAATCCGTTGAGATTATGGAGAGCCAGGCTGGATACCACCCGTTTTCCTCCAAGAAAGTTGTGGTCTGGACAAAAAAGGAACAGAAAGAAGGGATATTCCGTCTTGTTGATGCCGCAACCGGCAAGAGTGTTGAAAAAGGTAAACTTGAAGTGTTCGGGTGGTGGGACTGGGCCGGAAGGTATTGTTATCTCGCAGATTTTTCCTCGTATACAATGCAGGGCAACTATGTTTTGGATGTGGAGTTTAGAGGAGGAATACGTAAGAAGTGTCCTCCTTTTCCCATTTCTGCGGATGCCTATCTGCAGGTTGCCCGGACAGGAACCGACGGGTTGTATATAATGAGGCAGGGAGAAGACATTCCGGGGTTGCATGAGCCCGTATTTCTCGATGACGCGATATTGCCCGGCGGCCGTTCGGTGGACACTGCCGGCGGGTGGTGGGACGCCGGAGATACGGCGACTCACTTGGAATTTGCGTTCAGTCCTATTTATGCGCTTGCCGAACTTGAGGAATGGTTTTGTCCCCAATGGCAGCGGGAAGGTAAAGCGGTCAGAGAAGTGTCGGATGAGTTATGGTGGGGAACCGAGTGGGCATTGAGGTGTATTACTGAAGACGGGTCTGTTTTGAGCGGGGCATACGGTTCGTGGTCGGCTGCGGGTGATTCGGTTCCCGGGCTGGGCGTTGACAGGCTGACCTGGTCCGACAGCCGGATGTACCAGTGCGGTATGGCTCTTGCCCGGGCATCGCTGGCCTTACGCCGTACCGACCCGGAGAAGGCGCAGCGGGCTCTCGCCGGCGCCGTGTTCTTTTACGAGCCGATGGTGCGTGCATGGGACGATAACAATGGAGAAGACGTGCCTTCTGTAAATGCCATTTTGGATATTCCCAAGATTTTACTTACGGAAATATATCTGGCAAAGGCGACGGGAAAGGCGCAATACATTGCCAATGCAAGAAAGCATTGCCGGAAAAACATTGAAGTGTTGAAGGAAAAAGCGTATTTTGATGAAAGATACCTTGCCTCGAACGATTTTACCGGCGGCTATGCGTATTCCGCCATTCCTCTGGATTTTGCATGGGCGCCAATTGAATTTGCTCTCCGGTTCCCGGACGACCCTTTAATACCTGAAATACGGTCGGCAGTGAAAAATTTCATGGAAGAAGCCATTGTTCCGATAACTGCTCAAGGGCCTTTTAAACACGCGGGAGAATGGCATGCGGAACCTTTGCTCTGGAATATTGGCCGTTACACTTCATCGTATTATAACGCCGTAGCCCATGTATCGGCGCTTGCTGCAATGCTGTTGAATGAACCGCGGTATCTGGAAATCGCCGAACGGCAGTTTCAATGGAGTTGCGGAGCAAACGTGCGCGGGGTAATCTTTATGAGCGGAATGGGGCATAAAGAAAACGGAATTGGCAGTTATGTATTTGCATTTCCCGAATCTCAAATGAACAAAAGAGGATTGTACAGTCTCCCGGGGCTGGTCTCCAAAAACTGGAATTTCGGCAAGGGGAAGGTACCGGCTGTAGTGCGGGGAGCAGCGGAGGCGCCTTTCGGTTCATTCTGTCAGGGATATATAACTGGTACTGTGCCTGGAAATCCCGGGCGAAGCGAGTATACGACCAACCATACGGGAAATATGATACTGGCGGCCGTTTCTGTTCATAGAGCAATTAAACATTTTAGCGGACATACAGCAGATTAAATCTTCAATTCACATCATTTTCCCATCGTTCAGGCATACATTATTTCATTGATTCGGACATGTTCTTGACCATGTCGGTAATGTCCATGGTTTTTGCGTCAGCAGGTATGGCAAGCTTAAAAATTGATGCCGGAATACTGTCGGTTTTCAAGTCAAGAAAGTCAATCCATATTCCGGGGGTATCGCCTTCTCCGTACAATTCCATTTTTCCGGGGAGAAGGGAATCCCTGTGTATCCACATCAGGCTTTTTTTGAACATTTGCTGAGGAGACTGCTGGCCGCCGGGCATGGAGAACATTCCTCCGGTTTTATCTATATCTTTTACCGTGACAAGGTAGAAATTTTTCCCGTCGCGCACCTTTTCCTCGACGTCCACACTGTCAAGCATGTTTTTATAGTTGTTCATAGTGCCGGCATCCATCATGAACATCTGCTGTTTTTTCATCTGCGCTTTCATTTCCGGAGGCAGTTTGTTCAAATCGATTGTCATTACCGTGTTGAACGCTTTCTGATACTGTGTGATTTTCTCTCCGTCCATGAGAACGGACTGTTCCATTGGTTTGGGCATGCCCGGCTGTGATATTGTCATGTCCATGCGCATCTTGTCGCCTTTTTTCCAGAAACTCGCCGGTATTTTCATGATACTGCCCATCATCGGCATATTTATCTCGTATTTTCCGCTTATTTCCTGCAGTCCTTCGTATTTTTGGGAAATTCTGGTGAAAAATTCTTCCTTGTTTACCTCGGCGTTCAAGACAAACGACGTACACAGCGCCATCATGCATACTGCAAATAGTTTTTTCATTGTTCCTCCCGTTAGTCTAATAATACTCCATTTGCCGGAGAAAAGCAAGAAAAAATTGACTTTTAGGGCAGGGGTGTTATAAAATAGCCGGTATGGGAATCATAATTTTTGTTTTCGGTCTCGTTTTCGGAAGTTTCGCCAACGTCGTCATATACCGCCTGCCCAAGGGAAAATCCATAGTGAAGCCCGGTTCCCGCTGTACCTCATGCGGAAAGGATATTCTCTGGTACGACAACATTCCTCTTGTCAGTTATCTTCTTTTAAGGGGCAAATGCCGGTTCTGCAAGAAACAGTTTTCCGCAAGGTATTTTCTCGTTGAACTTCTGACAGGACTGCTCTTCCTGTTTATCTATATGAAGTTCGGGCTGGGTGTAAATTTTCTGGTCTATGTCCTGTTTGCGTTCTGTATGCTCCTGATGGGTTTCATCGACATAGACACCTATCTTATCTCCGATGTAATCGTCCTGCCCGGAATAGTTCTGGGACTGGCGTTTTCGGCGGCGTTCCCCGGCATGCACTACGGCCTGACAAGGGGGGAGGGTGTTTTGTATTCTCTCACGGGTATACTTCTGGGCGGGGGAATACTGCTGTTCCTCGGAATGGTGGGCAAACTTCTTTTCAGAAAAGACGCTATGGGCGGCGGGGACGTGAAACTTCTTGCGATGATAGGCGCTTTTCTCGGATGGAAAAGCGTGTTCATGACCGTGTTTTTTGCATCTCTGTTCGGGTCGATAATAAGTTTGACTCTGATAGCGCTTAAAAAGAAAACGATGGAGGATTACGTGCCTTTCGGCCCTTACCTGGGGTTGGGCGCGGTTATCTCGATGTTTTACAAGGGACTGCTTTTCCTCGGGTTTTTAATTAATTAAAAATCATAACCCCTCACCAGAGATACAAAGGAGAGTTCCCCGTAAAGTAAATACGGGGCAAGCGGGGTAAATGAGCCAGGCAAGTGTTGAACTCGTCAGAGAATTTTTCATAATAAACGACTTTTTCGTGCTGAAAAAGGAAGACCTCCTGTTGGTTAAGAACGCACAACCACGGCAGGTTACGGCCGGCGGGAAGTTTATCCTGCAGGCAGGCGGCATAAAGGGTGCGGTTAACAACGCCGTGGTAAAGCCGCTGTCATGGCACACAATGAAATTTACTCCGCTGGTGCTCTCAAGGTTTCCCGACATATTCGAGTTCCTGAAGGACAAAAATACCGAAGGTTACAGAAAATTCTTCGGAGGGGAGGATTTCTTGAAAATTCTTGTAATCCCCTCTCTCCCCGCTTCCGAGAACCTGAGGGATGAAAGCATCAGGATTATGCAGGAAAAGGGAATTGACCGACTTGTGATGTTTTCTTCCGTCATAGCGGGGCTCGTCGACAGGATTGAGGCAAGGCATGTTTACCTGTCCACCGTCAACGAGGTTTTGAGAGTGCTTAAGTTTTATAAGTTCTTTGCGGAAGAAGAACAGAACCTGCCGTTTTGAAACATGAATATAACGCTGGATACCCCGCTTCCGGAAATCCCTTCTGTCGGAGAAAAGCGCGGCAAGTCTCTTGCCAAACTTGAACTGAACAGGGTTGAAGACCTTCTTTTTTTCTATCCTCGCCGGTACCTCGACCTCCGGAATTTCAAGCAGATATCCGGGCTGGTTCCCGGAGAGGCGGCCTCGGTCAAAGGCAGGGTCGTTGCCCGTGAAGAAAGGCGGCCGCGCAGGAGGATGACCTGTCTCAACGTTGCTCTTACCGACGGGACAGGAGTGCTTTTTCTCGTTTTTTTCAACCAGCCGTATCTTAAGGACGTGTTTACGCTTGACAGTGAATTCTTCATCTGGGGCAGGGTGGACGTTTTCAAGGGCAGGATGCAGATGGTAAGCCCGCTTTACGAAGAAGAAAGACAGGGCAGGCGCGACTGGCTTCTGCCGGTATACCCGCTTTCCGGGGGACTGACCCAAAAATACCTGAGAAAAACCCTGAAATTAGTCATGGGAGCGCTCGGGAAATATCCCGTGGAGATGCTTCCGTTCGGCGACAGGCAAAACCTGGGACTGCCCAACGTGAAGTTTGCACTGCACAACATACATTTTCCCGTATCCGACACCAACCTTGAAAAGGCAAGGAACTATCTTATTTTTAGGGAGTTCCTGATACTTCAACTGGGACTTCTCCTCCGGAAGGAGAAAGAGCAGAACAAGTTTTCCGCGCCTGCCGGCGCAATTGAAGACGGCGTAATTGAAGAATTTCAGTCACATATTCCTTTCAAACTTACAAAGATGCAGAAGGCTGTCATGGGAGAGATTGTTGACGACGTTAAACAGGGCAGAGTGGTCAGCCGGCTGATACATGGAGAGGTCGGTTCTGGAAAGACTGTGGTTGCCGTTTTCGCTCTGTGGCTTTTCTCGCGCATGGGATATCAGTCCGCGCTTCTGGGACCTACGGAAATACTTGCGGAACAGCACTATCTCAACTGGCAGGAGTTTTTTCTGAAACAGGACATTCCCGTTGCCATTCTTCTGGGGCAGATGCAGGAAAGCGAGAAAAAGCAGGTAAGGGAAGACATGAAAACCGGAAAGGTGAAGGTTGTCATCGGCACCCATGCCATACTGACGGATAAAATAGAGTTTGCGAATCTGAAGATGGCGGTAGTCGACGAACAGCATAAATTCGGAGTAAAACAGAGGGAACTTCTGAAAGAAAAGGGTGAAGACGTCCATTATCTCGTTATGAGCGCTACGCCGATACCCAGAAGCGTCGCACTGACTTTTTACGGTGCGCTGGACATCTCAACCATAGGCGAACTTCCCATGGGAGAAAGAAGGGTGGGGACTTATATCTTTCCGAGGGAAGAAAAGGATAGAGTATATGAATTTATAGGATATCATCACTCGCAGGGGAAGCAGGGATACGTGGTTACCCCTGCTATCGAGGGAAACGAAGACATTGAGTCTGCCGAGGCGGAATATGATAAAATTAAAAGACGCCTTCCGGATGTGCCGTCGGGCTTGATTCACGGGCGCCTGCCCCACAGGGAAAAGGAAGACGTGATGAGGCGGTTCCGGAACAGGGAGATAAGCGTTCTTGTCGCCACGACGGTGATAGAGTCAGGGATTGACGTTCCCGAAGCTTCATACATTATTATCGAACAGGCGGAGAGATTCGGGCTGGCGCAACTGCATCAACTGCGCGGAAGGGTTGGCAGGGCAGGGGATACCGGTTACTGTGTTCTTGTCCCGTATTCCGGCGGCGACACGGACACCTGCGGACGCCTTGAAAGTTTCGCCCAGGCCGACAGCGGGTTCGAGATAGCGGAGATTGACCTGAAACTCAGGGGGCAGGGTGACCTTCTCGGCGTCAGACAGCACGGCATACCGCCGCTTAAAATAGGCAATATTGTCAAGGACCTGGAACTTCTCAAAACAGCCCGGGCTGAAGCGGAAAAATTGTTAAAAAAACTTCCGGCCGAGACAATCGAAAAGGAGTTTTTGAGGGGATTTTATACCAATGAATAACGAAATAGCTATTCTCATACCGGCGCACAACGAAGAAAAAAACATCGGGGGGCTGGTGTCCGCGTTAAAGAAGGATTATGAAACCGTCATTGTCGTGGATGACGGCTCCCGCGATAAGACAAACGTACTTGCAAGAGATGCCGGCGCCGTTGTCCTGACGCATCCGGTCTGCAGGGGCAAGGGAGAAGCGCTTAAAACAGGTTTTGCCTACGTACTGTCGCACCGGATACCCGCGGTGCTCACGATGGACGGGGACGGCCAGCATCCTGTTTCCGACGTGCGCAGTTTTACAGATGCGTACCGGAAAAACGGAAACATTTCAATGTGGGTGGGGAAGAGAAAAATAAAGGGCACCGGGATGCCGCTTATAAGGCGGCTGACCAATGTCAGCATGTCTCTTGTCATTTCACTTTTTTCGGGGCAGTGGATACCGGATACCCAGTGCGGTTTCCGTCTGATAAAAAGAGATATCATTGAAAAAGTCAATCTCCGCACGTCCCACTTCGAAACAGAGTCGGAACTACTTATAAAAAGCGGCTGGTACGGCTTCAGGATTTCCTCCGTTACAATTTCCACCGTGTACAGCGACGAAAAAAGCAAGATAAACCCCAACACCGACACCATAAGGTTTTTCAAAATGCTTGCAATAGTTCTCTGCCCGCTCCTCCTGAGGATAAGAAAATGCAGAAAAAACTCAACTTTGAAGCAATGAGAAGAGATATGGTTGAGACACAGATTGCCGGCAGGGGGATAACAGAAAAAAGAGTTATTGATGCTTTTCTAAAGGTTCCGAGAGAGAGGTTTGTACCGGAAAATCTTCGGGAGTACGCATATGAAGACGGTCCGTTGTCAATAGGCGCGGGTCAGACCGTAAGTCAGCCGTATATGGCTGCCCTGATGACCGCTTCCCTGAATCTTGAAAAGGGAATGAAGGTTCTCGAGATAGGTACCGGAAGCGGATATCAGTCTGCAATACTTGCGCAGATGGGATGCGAAGTTTATTCCGTGGAAAGGATCGCTTCTCTCGCCGAAACAGCGGAAAACGTACTGAAACCCCTCGGGTATTCCGTAAAAATAAAGGTGGATGACGGAACGCTCGGCTGGGAAGAATATGCTCCTTACGACAGGATTATCGTTACCGCAGGCGGACCGGCAATACCGCCTCCTCTGTTCGCCCAACTGAAAGAATCCGGGAAAATGGTAATGCCTGTCGGCGATACCGTATATCAGGACCTCATGCTTGTAACGAAGACCGGCGGCAGAATGGCTAAGGAAAATCTGGGCGGCTGTCAGTTTGTTCCACTTAAAGGCGCCGAAGGCTGGAAGGAATCATACTAACCTCCTTTCCTCCCCCTTGAGGGGGGAGGATGCCCGTTTCTCGAAGGGCAGGTGGGGGTGAAGAGGAGTTAGGAACGTGAAAGAACAGATAATTGCGGCACTCGGGTGTCTGCCGAAAGAATGGATAACGCTGATACTTGCCATGCTTCCCGTATCCGAACTTCGCGGTGCGATTCCTTACGGTGTCTACAGCGGTATGCCGTTTATGAAGGTTCTATTGATATCCATAATCGGCAACCTTATCCCTGTCATACCGCTGTACTTTCTGTTGAATAGAATCCTTCTGTTTTTGAGAAGGTTCAGAATGGGCAGGAGATTTTCCGACTGGCTTGTCGCTCACACCCTCAAAAAATCAAAAGTTATCCAGATGTACGAAATGATAGGGCTGATTATTTTCGTGGGCATCCCCCTTCCCATTACCGGCGCATGGACGGGCACCATCGCATCGGTTTTACTAAAGTTGAAGTTCAGGTATTACATCATCGGAGTCGTCTGCGGCGTGCTCCTTGCCGCTGTCATCGTTACAGTGTTGACCTTGCTTTTGCGCGCTTCATTCTGAAAAGGGGGATATACCTGCTTGTTTTTTTATACAGGTCGCGTGACAAAAATGGCAAAATCAGAATATGAAAGGGGAGAGTTTATACCTGAAGAAGGGATAAAGCAGGTTGTTGTGAATGAGAATGGAGTTAAAAAACAAAGAATCCTGATAGGAAAAATTGAGCGTTTCGGCTTACCCAATTATCTGCATATGTATATCTGCCTTGCGGGGTATTATCTGTCTGCCGCCGCAATATGGAAGATGCTTCCTTCATCGGCAAGAACAGTATCGGGAAAGACACTTTCCGCGTGGGGTCTGGCACTCGGTCTCTCTTTGCTGGTAATTCCCGCATTGCTGATTACGCTGGCTCTTAAAATGCGCAGAACGATGGTAGTTATGACTGCGGTAATCGCGGCAGTTCTACAGATATTGTTTCTAATGAATTCTTACATGCAGAACCCGGAATCAGCTGCTGTCTATCAAATAATTTCAACCTATCCTGTACACGCTTTTCTGGCTTGGGTAATCCCCGCAGGAATAATGTTCTTTCTGGAAAAGAACCGTAAGATAAAGGATATCATACACCTGGAAATTCCTTTGTATGATGAATAATATTGCCGCTTCATATCTGATTCAGGCAACTGCAGGTTGATTGCAAAGCAGGTAATGGGGTAAAATTAAGGTGATGAACAGAAGATGGGTAAATCGTCTTTATGAACAGCTCCCTGTCTTGGTAGAGAAGGGCATACTGTCGCCGGAGACTGCCGGGAGATTGCGGGATTACTACGGTAGTGCGAAAACACGGGAAGGACAAAGGGCAGTTGTCATCATATTCAGCATACTGGGTTCTTTGTGCATCGGCCTGGGGATAATACTTCTACTGGCATACAATTGGAATAAACTTCCGCTTTCTACAAGAACCATACTTTCTTTTGTTCCTTTAATCCTTGCGCAGTTTTTTGTTTTTCGGACAATGTTTTATAGAAAGGAATCCGACGCATGGAAGGAAGGTACTGCATCTTTTCTTTTTCTTATGGCTGGCGCCTCAATTGCGCTGGTTACCCAGACCTATCATATTTCCGCCGATTACTTTGATTTCACGCTGGTCTGGATGTTGATGGGGCTTCCCCTTGTATACCTTATGCGGGCTACCGTACCTGCCGTTATATACTTTATAGGAATTACTGTCTGGACAGGGTTGGCAAAATCTGTAGGTATAAACCCGATATTCTTCTGGCCGCTTGCAGTCCTTATAGTTCCATACATAATGCAGACAGCCAAAAACAGTTCGTACGCCGTGCGTTCTGCATTTCTGGGCTGGGTCGTTTCCTTGTGTCTCTGCATTGCAGTCGGAGTTACACTTGCAGGAATAATGGGAACCTTCGGAATTATAATATATAGTTGTTTTTTTAGCGCCTTATATCTTACGGGGTTGTTGTTTTTCAATGAAGACAGTGCTTTGTTGAGGTTTCCATTTCAGACTGTGGGGATGCTGGGCATCCTTGTAATTTCATACATTCTTACGTTCCATCTGCGGGAATGGGCGGACTGGAATTTCCCGGATTTTGTCCAGTCTCTCCCGGAATATCTCCTGGCAATGCTTATTGCGGGAACGTTTATATTCCTCCTGATGAAGTTTATAAGACGGAATAAAACCACCGTCCTGCTTTTTGCACTGCTTCCGTTTGTGGCTGTTCTCGTATATACCTTATCGGCGTTTTCTGAGACAGGACTGATGCCTTCTTTTCTGGCTAACCTGTATCTGCTCGCACTGGGCGTAACCACGATAGCTGCGGGTGTGAGGAATGAACGTTTGGATACGATAAACGGCGGGATGATTATACTGATAGTCTGGATTGCTGCAAGATTTTTTGACTGGAAAGTAGGGTTTATTATAAGGGGTATAGCCTTCATAGTTATAGGAAGCGGTTTCCTCTTTACAAATTCCATGCTTATCCGCAGGCGTAGGAGTAAAGGATGAAAAAGACCGTTAATGTCCTGGGGTTGTTCTGCTGTCTGGCTGTTTTGCAGGTCGCAGTGCCGATTTTTCTGTTTGTGCGCCATCAGTCGGTTTTGCGTACCGGCAGGCAGTTTCGTTTTGCAGCCCGGCCAGTGGACCCTTATGATGCCTTCAGGGGAAGATACGTTGCGCTGGGATTTGAACAGGATAGAACTGTTGTCCCGGGAAACACGAACCTGAAGCGCGGGCAGAAAGTATATATATCTATCAAAGAAGACGGCAGGGGTTTTGCGGAAATTGCCGGTATAAGCCATGGACGGCCTGCAGAAGGCGATTATGTGCAGGCGAGGGTGAGCCATGCAAGAGGTGAAGAAGTGCATATCCGGTTTCCGTTTACAAGATATTACACGGAAGAAAAACTTGCATCCGGTGCTGAATCCGCTTACCAGAAGCACAGCGGAGCCGGTGCCGGGGATACTTACGTAACCGTACGCATCAAGTCAGGATATGCCGCGATTGAAGAACTTCACATAGCGGGACGGCCTGTCCTTGAATTTCTGCAGGAAAATCCGTGAATGTTAAGGGGAGAAGGCCATGGAGACTGCTTCTTCGGGCGTACCGGCGATGAGCGGTTTCTTTTTGAAAGTTTTCAGTACGTCTTTCCGTGCAAGGAGTTCCGATATCCCGCCGCTGGCGTCAAGTATAATGGTTTTTTTTCCAAGTCCCATTGCCATGGCGACTTCGTTGAGCGTTCCCCATCTGCCGCAGATGCTTATGACACTGTCTGCGCAGTTTATTATGACATTATTCCTGAAAAACCCCAGTCCCGTAGCGATGGGAATATCGATGTAGTGATTTGCCGCTTCTTTTTTCCACGGCAAAAGGCCGACGGTAATTCCGCTGCCTTTCTTCGCTCCTTTTGCGGAGGCTTCCATGATGCCTCCAAGGCCGCCGCATACCAGTATTCCGCCCTTCTTCGCAATGAGAAACCCGACTTTTTCTGCAAGTCGCAGAATATCTCCGGTCAGGTTGCTGTCATTGCCGTTACTGCCTGAAACCGCTATGAGTTTGTTCATTTGAAATTCTCCCTGTTTTCCCTCTTGCTGAAGAGGGCGAGCAGGTTGTTCTGCTGGTAGTCTGGGTTGTTGTACATGATAACCTATGCTAAAATAAAAGGCAAAACAAAGGAGATTTTTCCATGATATCCGAAAAGGTTAGACATCTGAAACCGTCTGCGACTCTCGAGATAAACAGAAAAGCGAAAGAACTGAAGGCGAAGGGGGTTGATGTAATAAACCTTTCCGTGGGCGAGCCGGATTTCGATACGCCCGACCCGGTAAAAGAGTCTGCGATACAGGCGATACGCGACGGTTTTACCAAGTATACGGAAGCCGGCGGCACTCCGGAACTCAAAAAGGCGATAAGTGAAAAACTGAAAAAAGAAAACGGGCTTTCTTATTTTTCGGAACAGGTTGTCGTATCGAACGGCGCGAAACACTCTCTCTACAACGTAATGCTTGCGATTCTCGAGCCCGGAGACGAGGTGATAATTCCCGCTCCTTACTGGGTAAGTTTTCCCGAAATGGTAAGGATTGCGGGCGGCGTTCCGGTTTTTTGCAGGTGGGGCGTGGATTTTAAGATGGACATGGAACACCTGAAAAGCCTTGTAAGCAAAAAGACGAAAGCGCTGATACTGAACAGTCCTTCAAATCCTACAGGTATCGTGTATAGCAGAAAAGAGTTGGACGAAGTTGCGAAAATTCTTCTGGAAAATAACGTGCTGTGCATATCTGACGAAACGTACGAAAAAATCATCTACGGCGGCATGACTCATGTAAGCATTGCATCCCATTCTCCAGAGATGCAAAAACTTACCGTGGTTGTCAACGCTGTTTCCAAAACTTTTGCTATGACCGGCTGGAGGATAGGGTATATAGCGGCGGAAAAGGAAATTGCTGACGCTGTGGGAAAGATACAAGGGCAGACCACGTCGGCTCCCTGTTCGATATCGCAGAAGGCGGCTTGTTTTGCAATAAAAGAGGGAGAGAAGCTTTACTCCGGCATGGTGAGGGAGTTTGAGAAGAGAAGGGATTTTCTTGTAAACGGTCTGCCTGATGATTTCGTATATCCGGTGCCGATGGGAGCGTTTTATCTGTTTTTCAGTTACAGGGATATGGATTCGATGAAACTGGGCAGGCGCCTTCTCGACGAGAAATTCCTCGCCGCTGTTCCCGGTGCGGATTTTGGCGCGGACAAGTTTATACGGATTTCTTATGCGACAAGCATGAAAAACCTTGAAATAACGGTGAAACGCCTGAAGGAATTTGCGGAGGAAAACAGATGAAAAGAATACTCGCATGTATACCGTTACTGTTCCTTTTTTCCTTTACTGTCAGCGGACAGGAGGTTCAGTATAGTTTTTCGCAGGACAGGCCTTTGTCCTATGCCTTCAGGATGGAAGGTGACATTGCCTATTATTTTGAAGGAATGCCCGGACAGGAATTCAAGGTTCTGTCAAAGGGAAACATAACCCTTGAAACCGTTGAGGTGGCAGAGGATTTCTACAGGGTGAAACTGACGCCTTCAAAGACACTGATGGAACTTAACAGCATGGTGCTGGAGGACATTACCGCACAGGACACCGCGCGTTCGCAGATGATTTCCACCGTGATGATGGATATAAAGAGAAACGGTGAAATAGTCAATGCGGAAGAAATCAGCCCCGGTATACTGAATCTATCCCAAATGTTGATGATACTGCCTGTTTTTCCCGAAAAAACGTATCAGGGAAGGAAATGGGAGCAGACCGTTCCCGCATTCAGTCTCCCCGGCATACCTTTATGCGATTTGAAATTCACGTATTTTTACGCGAAGGAATCGGAGAATGCCGTAAAAATAGACCTGCTGTCGAACCATCGGATAAGGGAGAAGCGCAGTGACGGCGGAAGGGATATTGAGTTTACCGGCCTTAATTCTTCAAAGGGAGGTTTTTCTTTTGACAAAAAATCCGGAGGAATAACGGATTTTAAGGGAGTTATAAACCTTGTCCTGAAAGCGGTTTACCGGATGCCTCCGGAACCCGGACAAAAAACGTCCCGGCAGATGCCGCTCAACATGAAAATCAAGCTTAACGTCAATCTTTCACCGGCAGACAAAACTGACTAATCCGAGATGTCAAACATTTCGGGTGCTATGTAATCTCCGAAATCCTCTTGTGCCTTCAACAGCCGTTCTTCCTGTTTGTCAAGGACGTCAAAGACTTCATCGGGAGTATCGGAGACCTTGTTTTTCCAGAATTCCCTGACTCTTTTTATCTTAGCCAGGTTTTCCGGGACGCGAATCGTGAACTGTTTGATGTAATCTTCCTTTGAATATTCCTTCTCCCTGACCTGCTTGAAAAGTTTCTTTATGTCTTCGTAAAGAGGTATCGACCCGGTCGGGGTTTGTCTGGCTTGAACATCTCCGTTCACCCTGAGTTCCATCCATTTTACCCATACGTGTTTGTCCCGCCTGTCGTTCAGAAACTCCTCCGTTTCAGAATCTTTCAAAAAGTAATTGATACCGAATATAACAGGCTTGTTTTTAAGGTTGTTCCCGAAGTCAAGATAGTTTTTTATGTACTGCCCGAGCGGTATTGAAATAAAGTCCTGAATGCTCATTACGTTTATCTCGTATTTCCCTTCCTCTTCCACTGTGGCAAAGGTGGTTTCCGTCTCCAGTGCCGCACCGTAAGAGATTATTCCGTGTTCCCACGAAAAAGATTCCTGAACAGGCACGTATGCCTTGTAATCTCTTCCTCCGTACATAATTCCCGCCAAATTTACGCCGGAAGGATTGTTGATTTCGCTGTCGCAGTTGGCAACTGCACTTAGTGCAACGGTATAACGGGCATTCTTATGGGCCGGCAGAATTTCTTCCCCGCTCTCATCGGTTTTCCCTTCATACCAGTCTCCGGAATAGTTTTTCCCTTCTTTCGGCACCGGGCATTCCATGCCGAGCCACCATGTTTTCGCATCCTTGACGAGTACATTTGAAAAAATGATTTCCCCCGGTTCATTCAACATTTGATGTATCAGCGGGTCATCTGTGGAATTGATATTCTGTATTATCCCGAAGATTCCGGATTCTACGTTTACCCCCTGGCATTTGCCTTCAATGTTCCTGACGTATGCGAGGTCGTCCGAGATGATTGTTTCTCCCGGAAGCATGGCGGTTGAGGTCTTGCCGCAAGCACTCGGAAATGCTCCGGCAAAGTATGTCTTCCTGCCGCCAGGTCCTTTTATCCCGGCTATCATGAAATGTTCGGCAAGCCAGCCGTTCCTGTTGGATTCGCGGATGGCGAGCCTGAGAGCAAGCTTTTTAAATCCGATGGAGTTGCCCGCATACTGGTTATTGACGCTGTATACCATGTTTGTCGAGTAGTCTATATAGATTCTCTTTTTGGCATGGTCTATGCTCATTGTATTCTCGTCTAGCTTTCCGGCAGAATGCAGTGTCTTGAATATCCTGGTCTCTTCCTCAATTCCACGGAAGGTTTCATATCCTTTCCTGTACAGAAGGTCTACCGAGTGTGCCACGTACCATGAATCTGTGCATTCCATGCATGGTATCGTGAATACCGAGCCGGCAGGACCCAGGGTGAGGAATCTGACTATCATTGTTTTTCCCTGCATGGAGTTTTTCAATAAGGAGAGTACTTCAGCAAGTCCTTTTTCTCTTTCAATATGGTTGATGTTCGGGCTGAGGGAATCGCCTTCCGGTACGAGGAATTTCGTTACCTCCCTGTCGCGTCCCTGGTCATTGATTCCGTCAAAATGGAACGTATGGCCTGCAATGGCGAGCGCCGCGGATTCCTCCCCTGAAACGATAGCCATGTTTTTTATGCGTGCGATTTCATCGGGCGTATCACTGCAGATGAAAATTTCCAAAGGGTTGCAAACCTTTGCCGCTTCCGCTATAAACCGGTGCACGGAAGAGTTTTTTATGTTTTTCAGTTTTTTTAAATCCTCACTGCTTATTTTATTTTCGAGTTCCTTAATATAACGGCTCACAGAATACCTCCCTGTTTTGCTTATGAAAATTCAGAGCGAACAGAATGAACGGTTTTTAAAAGGTTTGCAGATTATAATAACATTTGGAAAGCCGTGCGTCAAATTGAAAAAGGCGCCTTGGAATTTCAACATGAACAAAATCATGACCGATGGCAGGGGGAATTTAGAAGAAAACTCAAATTTATCAATCAGTTTTAACGTTGACAGTGCAATCTTCCGGCGTCCAAATCTGCTTTTCAGGGATGTTTAATTCTTTTAACATTTGCAAGGAGTATTCCAGATTGCATACCTGCTCTTTTCTATGTCCGTCGCTGCCCAAAGAAATTTTCGCTCCCATTTCAACTGCTTTTTTAATAAAATTTCTGTTTGGAACCTTAAAAAAAGAGTTGATTTCCAGCGCAACGTTATTTTCAACGGCGGTCCTGATTATCAAAGTAGACACCTCCCCGCTGAAAAGTTCTTCTTCTCTTTCTTTAATGCTGTTCGGCAAACAGGTTGGATGGGAAAGGATATCTATTCTTCGCTCTCTCATTGCTTCTAATATAAAGGCTGTGATTTTTCCCATGAAACCTTCTATATCAGCCGTTGAAAATCCGGCAATTCCCAGAAGAGCCTCTTTTTGAAAGTGAACACCGCCAATACGATAGTCCACGGTATCAAGAATTATACTGGGGAGAGGAAAGTTTTCGTTGATATTAAGTTCCAAACTTTTATAAACAGGGTAACTTTTCAGAAATGACAGATAGTTTAGTATCCCGTCTTTATCATTCAAAGGATACATTGTGCCGACGTGGTCTGATATTCCAACCTTGCAGCCCTTTTGAACGGAAATTTTTACTATATCTTCAACCTGCAGTTCTCCATCAGAAAAAGTTGAATGTACGTGTGCATCTATCATCAATTTATCCTTTCCTTTTTATGAGGTCATCCCGCAACTTCTTTGTTCTTAAGAAAGTCTCTTCATAATTCACGATAGGCTTATCGCACTCAAGTGTGAGAGTAATTTCTTTTTCTTTTTTTTTGTCGGTTTCAAGAAGAAAATCCATCAGAGGATGAAAGTCTATATTGCCCATTCCCGGGCCGAGATGCTGGTCCTTTTCGCCGTTGTTGTCATGCCAGTGAACGTGTCTTATTTTTTTACCAAGCATTTCAGCGCATTTCAGGGGGGAACCGCCGATGTTTGCATGACCTGTATCAAAAGTGTATTCTATATTTTCAATGTCAATTGCCCGGATAAATTTTATGAGTTTGGATGTTCCGATTTCTCCGTGTGCGGAATTTTCCAAGGCCATGACGACATTGTTGTTTTGCGCATACTGATAACACTCTCTCACTGCGTCTATTGATTTATCACAGTATGCAGGGGGATGAATCACAATGGTATTGACGTTAATTTCTAAAGCAATATCTATATTCCTTTTTAGATTTTCAATTGCTGCCCTTCGGATATGAATATTTTCCGAGTTAAATCTATCTGTAAATGGGTCGCCTTCAGTGTGGAGAATCATCTCAATATTGTCTCTTTCTTTCAGTACAGGAATCATTTTTTCCAGTCTGGCTAAACTGCCTCCCATTTCCACACATTCCACTCCCAGATTTTTCAGGTCTTCAAATATTTCGGGAGTGACCCGGCAAACCTCATCCATGTTGAGGAAGAACCATCCTTTTTCTTCTATTCCATACATGGGTTTACCACAGTGTTTTCTGTAGAAATAATCATGCAGCCAAACACCTATTTTCATATTCTTCTCCCTGTCCCGTTACGGTTTTTCTTAAAAACTATCAGTTACCATCCGTTTCATGTTTATCTTCTCCCGGATAAGATTCGCCTACCGGCGCAATGGCAATTATTTCATACTCATAGGACCGGGTATAGTTGCGTGTGTACCATCTTGGCAAAACAGCGCTCTGAACGTAGCGGTCTGCCGCGTACACATCGTCCGGGCCGGATGGCAGTTTCAGGTCAACGAGAGAATTGGGCGGTATGTAGATGTCAATTCCTTCCTTAAGCATCTCAGAAGTCCAGTGTCTTCCCCACAATGTCCAGTGTATTCCCTGCGGCTGAAGTTCCCTGTCCCGGGATAGACTGTAGACTTTGTATTTATTGTTCTTGAAATCAAGTCCAAGCCTTTCCGTATCTATGTAAAGATTCCCGCTCATCGGATAGCCTTTCTCTTCGTTCCCCAAAAGAGTAGTTACCACCCAGTTGTTCTTCTTCAGAGTGTAGTGTATCTGCAGGTCACCTTCCACCCTTACCCCGGGAGCAGAATACCGCTCTATCTGTGTCAGCAGATAGTCAAGGGTATCGCTTTCAGACATGGAAACAGCATCAATGGCATCATAGTGATAGGCGATTATTTTGCCTTTGCCTATGTTGAGCTCAGTAATGGCTGGTTCATCCGTTTCTGCAAAAACAGCCCTGATTTTCACCTCAGGATTGACTATCCGGGCTCTTGTTGTGAGGAAGGTGTTCAACTTTATATCCTGATAACCGCCGTCAGTAAACCTGACCGTTTCTACAATATCCATGCTTTTCTTGTCCTCGTACTCTATCCCTGTAAACTCCGGAGTCAAATCCTTTTCGTCGGTCAGGTCTGCTCTTGCAGAAGAAAATCTGCTATTAAGGGATATTATTATACCGCCGTTTTCCACGTATTTTTTCAAGCCGTTGACGGTCCTCATGGGAAGACAGGAAACGGTGTGAGGAGGAGCGATAAGAACCTTGTACCTATCGTAAAATTCAATGTTGTCAATCAGGAGCATACCCGTATCGAAAGATGCTTGTAGCTTTTTCTGTAAACTTAAATGGGTTCGCGTAAAGACCGTTTTGGGATTCTGCGTCTTGAGTTCAAGTATAAGCCCATTGTTAAGTATGGCTGTGCCAGAGAGATGTTCCGCTCCGTACCATTCTCTGTTGGAACGTATTTGTCTTGCAACCAGGTTGAGGATTTCAGGGTTCATAGCTTGAGCGATGGGTATCCACATGGCCCCGAAAACAAATTGTGAACCTCCTTTTCCTGTAATCAGGGATATGCTCTGGCGGTTCCATCGATTGTGAGTATGAGTGCCTAAAACGATTCTTTCTTTTGGATAGTGGTTTAAAAGTTTGCTATTTCTTGTTTCGTATGCCCAAAGCAGGTTTCCTTCCCTTGCAAGGTTGTACATGTCTCCGTGTCCCCAGTTCCAACCATCTGAAAACTCTGCTGTGAATACAGGTTGATTCATTATCAAGAGGCCTTTTGAATTTGCATAGTCTGTAATATTTCTCACCCAATCCACTATCAGGGTGTTTTTCCACAATATGTAACGTCTCCACCAAATATTATCCGGGTCATGCCAGTTCCTTCCCCCGGCGATTAGCCCATAGATGTTCTCGGGAGGTGTTTCGTTGTAGTTCCCTTTACAGTATTGAACATACCTGTCCAGATAGTTTACCAATGGATCCCTTCCGAGACCGTGCCAGAACTCATCCAGGAAAATTCCTTTCAGATTTCCGTACTTGTTGTACCGTCCGGCCAATTCGTCTATCATACTGCGGGCAAGTTTATTAAACTCCGGGCTCATGATATCTGCATACGGGACAAGAACTTTACCTTGGATGTCTCTTATGTAATATTCAGGTTTTTTTATGTTTCTCTCGTCTTCGTTTGGGTGCCAGAACGCCCATACATCCAAACCTGCCTCGTGGCAGGCCCTTAACATGACTTCCAGGTAATCAAAACCATAATTTTTTGCCCAGTATCTGAAGGTTGTATCAGGGACTTCACTGAGATACATTACCCTTAAGGGGCCTCCTGTCATTGCTATGATATCGGTAACTCCCAGCCATTTTAACTGGCGCAAAATAGAGACAATCTCTTCATAGTCCCTGCCGTCACCCCTGCTCCTGCCCCTTTGGGCAATGCCGTACATGTGGCCGTCAAACAGGAAAAAACGGCCGCCGAGCATGTTAACTGGAGGATGAATATATGCTGATTCATTCAACATACTGTCGCAATACCAGTCTTCGCCGTAGGAACCTGATGAGGTAATCAGCGCTGCCTCTCTCGATACGTCAGCTGCCGCTTTCAGGTGCATCTCTCCGGCTATCCTGCCTGCACGCTCGGTTAACTTTTCTCTGGACATTTTTGTCAGCCTGACTTCTGCCAGCCAGTTAATTGAGTTTAAAAGTAGCTTTCTTTCTCCACCCTCAGGTGCTTTCTCAAAGCCGGCTCTTTCTGCATCGGCATACCCTGTAAGCATCCCATTACCTATTACCCTGCCATTTTCCATCTGTCCGCACACAACAACCGCTTCCCCTTTTGCATCCTTGACCAGTATCTTGCCGCTGCTGCCTGCATGCAACTGGATATGGTCAAAGTAATCATGATTGAATTCAACGGGAATATCTATGGTAACTTCGTGGGTTTTGTCAGCAATGAAAACCGCCGTGTCATCTATTTTGCTTTTGCCTTTAAAAAATCCGGGGAATAGCCCACCACCCCAAAACGCTTCGCTTCTAAACCCTGTAGCGTCGTGATGTAACAGCACCCCGCCTCCGCATCTAACATATAACTCCAAGGCATCTCCCCATTCCCTGAGAGGAACCGGAAACCCCTTTACGCTTCCAAGGATGATAACATCAAACTGGAAAAGCGTATCCTTGTCCAGCCTGGTTATCTCCGCTACCCTGAATTCGTTTATTTCTGATAAAGATTCCTTTATGCCTTCCATTCCCGTGGATTTGAACAACCCGATATTTATTATTTTGTTTTCTGCTGAAGCGGAGACTGTTGAACTAAGATTAACGGAAAGAAAAAAAACAAGCACAAACAAAAATCTCTTTATCCTCATTATCAATACCTCCTCAAGTGCCAAAACTGTAAATCCTACCGTGTAAGCCACTTCAGTGTTTTGTCACTTAAAACGTTTTTTAAAAGGGCCTTCAGGTTTTCATCCATTACAGGATTAATAGTCGGGACAAAATAGATGCAGACTCCTTTACCTGTACGTTTATAAGTAAGCAAGGGGCGGTTTCCAATTGGCTTGCCTTTTTGTAAAACATCGGCAGTAACAACCTCTGTTGCGTTGCCCGTTATTTTTGTCAGACGTCCTATGGCAGACGGTTCCAGTGCAATCCACTCATTTGCTGGTAACCCTTCGGTAATCGGAGATAGAGAAAGTATTCTCATCTTTGTTATGTCTCCGGTAGATTGACCGTACACGCCTACCAGTTCAAAGCCAAGTTTTCCAAATGGTTGCTTTTCAAAACTGTCATTATAGCTTCCCATAAACAGCGGACTTGTATTAATAATTAAAAGTCCTCCATTTTGTACATATTCTGTCATCCCTTCATACATTTCACTGGAAAACATGTGTGCAATGGCAGGTACCAGAATCCTTTTGTAAGAGGCGCATTTTCCCCTGTTTTCTTTCAAAAAGATAGTTTCATCAATTAAGGCAGGCTCAAAGCCAGATTCAACAACGCATGTAACAAGATTTTTGGTGTGGTTTTGTCTTTTTGCCCCATATTCATATTTATCATATTTTACCACTGCCGTTTCTTCTTTGCTGATTGTCTTTTCTTCTGCTTGAGTGAGCGACGGCAGAAAGATTGCCGACAAGACAGTAATTACTG
>CAYPTS010000022.1:0-26310 GCA_964413825.1 uncultured bacterium | reverse complement strand
TTGAGCGGCGGACATCAATTTTGCGCAGTGAATGGAAATGGAATATAATTATGAAACTGAATCTACAGGATTATATATGGAAAAGGACATGATGACGTTTCAGGAGATATGGAGAAGTCTGGAAAACTACTGGATGGAAAAGGGATGTGCTTTGTGGCATCCGTACAACGTTGAGGTGGGAGCCGGAACGCTGAACCCCGCCACTTTTTTCGGTATTCTCGGGGATAAGGACTGGAGCGTTGTTTATATGGAGCCGTCGGTCAGGCCTGCGGACGGCAGGTACGGGGACAATCCCGTGCGGCTGTACATGCACCACCAGATACAGGTGATAATGAAGCCGCCGCCCGACAGGATACAGGACATTTACATGGATAGTTTGTCGTCCATAGGGATAAAGACGAAAGAACACGACGTGCGGTTTATCGAGGACAACTGGGAAGCGCCGACGCTGGGAGCGTGGGGCGTGGGATGGGAGGTATGGCTTGACGGACTGGAGATAACCCAGTTTACCTACATGCAGCAGGCGGGCGGAATAGACCTGTCTCCGCCTTCGGTTGAGATAACCTACGGTCTGGACAGGATTGCAAATTTTGTGCAGGGGAAAAGGAACGTTTACGACCTTAAGTGGAATGATACGGTAACCTACGGAGATATGCAGAAGGACAGGGAAAGGGACTATTCCGTGTACGGGTTTGACAAGGCGGATACGGCTCTTTTGTTTGAGTTTTTCAGCAGGTTTGAGGCGGAGGCGGAAAGGGTTTTGAACGAAGGTGTGCTTTACCCCGCCTACGACTGCGTGCTGAAACTTTCCCACGTTTTCAACCTTCTTGACGCAAGGAAGGCGATAAGCGTGAGCGAGAGGGTGCGGTATATCGGAAGGGTGAGGAAACTCGCCCGGGTTTGCGCAGAACTTTATTTAAAACGAAAAAACGGTATAATATAAGGGTTTGATGAGAGCAATTTAAAAATCGAAATTCGAAAATAGCCGGGATGGTGGAATTGGCAGACACGTACGTTTGAGGGGCGTATGGCGTAAGCCGTGGGGGTTCAAATCCCCCTCCCGGCATTGCACTCTTGAAAAGGGGGGATTGTTTTGAACCCCCACGGCTTGATAGGGGTTTGGGGAAAGGACACTTTCCCCATGTTTTCCGTATCGGGGGGAGGATATTAGGAAGGGGGAATCTCCCCCTCCTAAGGAGCGAAGCGACGCCGTGGCGGGTTCCCCCTCCCGGCATTGCATTCTTCTTTGAAAGGGGATTTGAGGACCCACGGCTTGATAGGAGGTTTGGGGAAAGGACACTTTCCCCATGTTTTCCGTATCGGAGGGATTGTATATAGTGACAAAAAAAACGCCTTTCTGGGAAGACGCAGTAATCATAATTTCCATTTTCACGCTCTGGCCTGCCGTTATCCGTAGGGAAACCGCTCTAACAAAAGTCATAATGATAATTGCCCTGGGGCTCCTTATCTGGATATTTATAAGGCGGCTGGGCAGAATGAAAAAAGTTTCCCGATGAGAATCCAAAGAACAGTACTTCTTGCCTCGGCAGTTTGTATCTTTACCGGATGTTTTTTAAACCCTAATCCTTCCGAATTTGAACAGAAAACCGGCAAGGGCGATGAGCTTTTTGCCTCCGGCGACATTGACGGAGCGGTTGCGGAGTGGGAAGATGCCCTGCAATGCGGCAAAGCCGCGGGTTTATACGAAAAATTAGTCATGGCGCAGGTTATTAAAAGCGACCTTGACGAGGCGAAAAAGTGGGTCGACGAGGGTTTGACACATTTTCCGAATAATGCTAACCTTGTTTTCAATAATGCGCTTATAAACTTCCACAAGGAAGATTTCAAAAGCGCCATGGAAAACGCGGATAATGTCCTTGAAATGAACGGGTATTATCCGCACGCCCACTTTTTGAAAGGCCTGATTTACGAAAAAACGGGCGACAAAGCGTCCGCAAGAAAAGAGTTTGTTAACGAGATAAACATCAATCCGGGTTCAAAAGGAGCATGGCAAAAATTGAGGGGGCTGACAAATGATTAAGAGGTCAATTTTCTTATTCTTGTTTTTATCCTTTGTTTTTTCTCCCGCTTCACATTCGGAAGGACTTGACGAATATCTGAGGTTTTTCTCCTCGCTGTCTTCAAGAATCCCGGGTACGGAAGGGCACAGGCAGGCGTCCGCATTCATAGAACGAAAGTTCAGGGAAGCAGGACTTGCAAAAATCGCAAAAGAAGAATTCAATACGGTAGCGCCGGTTGAAAAACACGCTTTTATCCGTTTCGGGAACCAACAGATAGACATACACTGTTTATGGCCCAACCTTATCCGCACCTCTACGGTTTCTCCGGAAGGCATAGAAGGGAAGATTATATACGGAGGCGACGGCGACCTGAGAAATTTCGACGGCAAGGATATTAAGGGAAGCATTATAGTGCTTGATTTTGATTCGGACGCGAAGTGGCGCACCCTTGCGATGCTCGGGGCAAGGGCGTTTGTTTTTACGGATTCGGGAGACGTTACGCGTATACAGGCCAATCAGAAGTGGGTTGACGTTCCCATTGACGTGCCGCGTTTTTACGCCCACAAAAACAGCAGGCAGATTGTTGAACTTGCGAAAAGGGAAGTGTCCGCCGGGCTGTTTGCGAGAATGGACTGGGAAAACGTTGCCGATTACAACATTTACGGTTATTTCGAAGGCACGGATAAAGACCTTAAAAAAGAACTTATCGTAATACAGAGTTTTTACGACAGTATCAGCATAGTTCCTGCCGTTTCGTCCGGGGCGTCTTCCTCTTCGGGAATTGCCGCGTTTCTTGACCTTGTGGACTATTTCAAGTTGAACCGTCCGAAAAGAACGGTTATGTTTCTTGCCACCTCGTCTCATTATCTGGGGATGAAGGGCATAGATGATTTCGTCCAGAGACACATGAGGCAAGATTCCTTGTTCAGGAGCCGGATAGCGGAAGAAGACCTGATAACTCCTGACTTGTTTATAGGGCTTAACCTTTCTGACGGTTCCGACAGCCTGGGGCTTTGGCACAATTCCATCGATTTTTACCACCAGAGGGTTTTTGCTCCTTTCGGAAGAAAATTCATGTCTTATGCCGAAGATATAAGCCGGAGACTCGGACGCAACAAGGATACCGCGCTGGTTAACGGGATAAGTCCGGAGAGAGGGCTTATATGGAATACGTTTCTGCCGGAAAAAATAAAAACGGACGGGATGGCGGTAATCAATTCGGGGAATCCCGCGATATCGTTTGTCACTGTTAACGACGGGAGATGGAAAGTGGATACACCCGTTGATACCTATGAAAATCTGAATGTCGGTAACATAGCGATACAGTCCCGGTTTCTTCGCAACATACTGGCAACGGCGATAAACGACCCCGAGTTTTTCCCCGACGTCGCGATTGACCTGAAAGATACAAAGGCTACTCTGAACGCGAGGATTTTTACATTCGACCCTAAGACCAGTTTCGTGCCCAGCGACCCTGTCGCCGGCGCTCTCGTAATACCGAGACTGGAGAGCGGGGTGAATACGCTGGAGAAAACTTCCATAGGAGTAAGAAACACACTAATCGAAATGACCGATGCGGACGGAAAAGCGAGTTGTTCGAGACTGGGGCTCGGGGCAAGCGTTGATTTGGCGGCATTCCTTACCGATAGCGAAACAGGCGGTATTATACTGGCGCCCGACCTCGGGGTGGGCGGAGATGCGCAGTATCCCGTGAAACTGAAACTTGACTATAAAGACAAGGACTGGATGGTGGTTCTTTTCGATTCAAAGCCAATATCTCTTTTTGAACTGGTCGACCCGCAGTATCTGGTACAACTTGACAAGGTGGAAATTCTCGACATGGCAAACAGCAGTCCCAGTGAGTACGGATACTATCTACAGTATCCCGCATTCATTCCGTTTCTCTGGACGTCTTATTCCGAACCCGTGGGCTGCGTGTTTGTCAAACCGCAGACGAAGGTGAAATTTCTCGGGCAGGCAGGGCCACTCGGCAAGCGCCTGCTCCTTTTAAACTCCGTGGTTTCCGAAGAAAACGCCAAGGAAAATGCGGAGGGGACAGGGTTTGATGTTGACGAGTACCCTGCAATATACAATACTCCTTACCAGGGCGCTCAGGACATGATAATTCTTGACAACTACAGAAGGAGCAATTTTGAACAGTATGGCATCAGGAACGAACGTCTTGGAGAACTGCAAAAAGAGGCCGCCGCCATTTTGTCCAAGGCGACGGAATCTCTGGAAGATGCCAGATGGTATGACTTCTTAAAATATTCACGGCAGTCCCAGGCAGTGGAATCGCGGGCTTATCCGGATGTCAGGAATACCGCAAACGACGTAATCAAGGGAGTCATTTTCTACTTTATGCTCCTTCTGCCCTTCGCTTATTTCGGGGAGCGCCTTCTGTTCGGTTTTGCAAAACTCGAAAAACGCATAGCGGGAATTTTCGGTATATTTCTGGTTATTTACTGGATTATGAGATGGGTTCACCCTGCGTTCAAACTGACCGAAGCGCCGGAGATAATCCTTCTTTCGTTCATAGTTCTCGCATTGTCTATGGTGGTTCTTTCAATTGTCGCATCCAAGTTTGAGGAACAGATGCGGCAGTTGAAGATGGAAACCTCCAAGGTTTACGAAACCGACGTGGGCAGGATAACTGCCACCGCGACCGCTTTTTCGCTCGGCGTGGCAAATATGAAGAGAAGGCCGGTAAGGACGGTGCTGACCGCAATAACCCTGGTACTTCTCACGTTTACAGTGCTTTCCTTTACTTCAATAAAATCTTATCTCAAATATAACCAGGTAATAAGGCCGTACAAACCGCTTTATCAGGGCGTTCTTTTCAGGGACCGTTCGTGGTCTCCGCTCATGAGCACGGCTCTTGACTATACCGAGAACGAATTTTCGGGCCAGGGAGTTATTGCTCCGCGTTCATGGTTCATTCTTGACGAACTGGGTAACAGGACCGCAATCGAGATACGGTACGGCGCAAATACCTTTTTTGCATCGGGTATTCTCGGCCTGTCGCCGCAGGAGATTACTCCGGTAAAGGAAGCCATTGTGACTGGAGAATGGTTTACGGACGGTTCGGAGAAGTCCGTCTTGATATCCCGCAAGATAGCGGAAGAGATAAAACTTAAGCACGGGGACGTGGGAAGCGCCAGTGTCAGGATATACGGGAATAGGTTTTTGGTGAAAGGCATATTTGACGATGTGAAAGTCAACGAGATAAAAGACCTCGACGATGAAAAAATTACGCCCGTGGATTTTTCCGTCATGCCCGAAAGAGAAGTTTCGAAGATGAAAATGGAAAAATCCGCACAGGTGTTCACATCGCAGACAAGGATGGAGTCCTTTGTGCATACCGAAGCGGAAAACATCGTGATACTTCCCCATCGTACGCTGATGAACATGAGAGGGACGCTTCATTCCGTTGCTGTCGAGTTCGACAAAGGCGTTGAAGGCAGTTCTGCCGTTGAAAGTTTCATTTCAAAACTTGCCGTCATAATTTTTGCCGGCCTCGGCGATAAAACGTTTATTTACAGCAGTATGGGGCTTACCTCTTTTGCCGGCATCAGCAATCTTATCATCCCCATTCTCATAGCTTCTCTGATAGTCCTTAACACGATGCTCGGTTCGGTTTACGAAAGGATAAGGGAAATCGGGACATACAGCGCCGTCGGACTGGCTCCTGTCCACATCTCCTCGCTTTTCCTTGCCGAATCGCTCGTGTATGCCGTTATAGGTTCGGTTACAGGCTATCTTCTCGGGCAGGTTGTCGCCAAGATACTTATGGCTACCGGTATGTTGAAGGGACTGATACTCAACTATTCTTCGCTTTCAGCGGTTTTCGCCACCATCATCATATTCATCACGGTGATGCTTTCCACGCTTTATCCTGCCAGGAAAGCGGCGCAGATGTCGGTGCCCGACGTAACCAGAAAGTGGGTACTGCCCGAACCGAAAGGGGACAACTGGGCATTTGAGTTCCCGTTTACCGTGAGCGAGTTCGAGGTTCTCGGACTGGTGACGTTTTTGACTGAATACTATAATTCCTACCAGGACGTTTCGCTCGGCAATTTTTATACCGGAGGCGCAAAACTGAGTTTCGATAAGACGCCTTCAGGCAAGAACAAATACCTGATAGATACGACGATATGGCTGGCGCCGTTCGACCTCGGCGTGAGCCAGAATCTGAACGTGGTAATGGAGCCGATGGGGCAGTATGAATTCTATACTATTAACCTGTGCATGAAAAGAACCAGCGGGGAATCTACGGACTGGAAGCGGCTCAACAGGAGGTTTCTCGACGGCATCAGGAAGCAGTTTCTTATCTGGAGAACCATCAGCGGAGGGGTTAAGAAAGACTATGAGAAACAGGGCAAAAAACTGCTGAATATCGCCTGATAATCATAAAAAGGAAGGTAAAAAATGGCCGAAGAAATAATTGACAAAAAAAGTCAGTTCGAACCGGAGAAAATGGAGCAGTTCCAGGAAGGGTTTAACGCAAAGACCATAATTGCGGCGCTTTTCATAGGGTTTATCATGCTTCCCGGCGCAATATATCTGGGTCTTATCACCGGCGGCGGTATTGCCGGGGCGGCGCAGTGGGTAACCGTTATCCTTCTCGTAGAGATGGCGAAGCGTTCGTTCATAGAACTGAAAAAACAGGAGGTATACATAATTTATATCCTTGCCGCCTCCCTGATAAGCGCGGGTATCATTTTGGGAGCCGCGGGACTTTCTCTCCAGGGCGGCGCCTTCAGCGACATGATATGGAAGCAGTATCTTGTCCAGTCTCCTTATGCGCAGGCTTTCAAACTGCCTGAAAACATGCCTGCATGGGCGGTGCCTCCCGCAGGTTCCGACGCTCTCATTAAGAGGACGTTTTTTCACAAGGCGTGGGCTATTCCCATACTGCTTCTTATAATACACAACATTTTGTTCAGGATAAATAAGTTTACACTCGGCTATTACCTGTTCAGAGTTACCAGCGACAAGGAAAAACTTCCTTTCCCCATGGCGCCGGTTGCTTCGGAAGGGGCGACGGCGCTGGCGGAGGTCAGCGGAAAAAAGGAAACATGGAGGTGGAGAGTTTTCAGCATATCTGCCATGATAGGCGTTATTTTCGGTTCGTTTTACGTGGTAATTCCCACGATAACCGGGCTTCTGATGTCAAAGCCGTTTCAACTTCTTCCCATTCCTTGGGTGGATTTTACCGCACAGATGGGTACGCTGTTTCCATCATCCATGCTTGGCTTTATGACCGAACTGGGGGTTGTGTTTACGGGGTTTGTTCTTCCTTTCTGGGTGGTCACCGGTTCTTTCATCGGCGCGGTTTTGTCAAAGGTTATAGGCAATCCCATACTTTATCATGCAGGCATAATTAAAAACTGGCAGCCCGGGATGACCGCCATACCTGCCAACGTTGCGACCAACCTTGATTTCTGGATAAATATAACCATAGCCGGCGGAGTTGTGGTTGCTCTCTTAGGAATCGGGAAAATGGTGATTGCTTTTTGCAATGCAAGAAAGAACAAAGTGAAGTCGGAAATAGAGTCTGTACCCGAAGGGAGAGGAGATTATCCCGTACCTCTTGCGTTGGGGATATGGGCATTGTCAACGTTAGTCTACATTATAATATGCCACATACTGGTTCCGAATTTTTCCGTAATATTCTTCGTTCTTTTCGGGTTTGTACTGACTCCGCTTTTGAGTTATACGTCGGCAAGAATGTTCGGTATAACGGGTGTTGCCGGTGGAATATCCTTCCCGTATTTGCGCGAAGGAACTTTTATATTGAGCGGCTACAGAGGCGTGGATATTTGGTTTGCCCCGGTGCCTTATTTCAACCACGGGGTTGCGGTTCAGGAATTCAAACAGCTCGAACTTACAAGGACAAAGTTTACTTCGTGGTACAAGGCGGAGTTTACCTCTCTTGTCATTATGCTTTTCTGCAGTTTTCTCTTCTGGTCAATCATCTGGCGCATGTCGCCCATACCGTCTTCCACCTATCCTTATGTCCAGAAGATGTGGCCTATGAGCGCGATGTTTCAGTCGTTGTGGGTTACAAGTACTCTTGAAGGCGGGCAGAATTGGATGATAGAAGCGATAAAGTTTAAATATGTTTTCAACGCATCCGTCATAGGCTTTGTATTCTACTTTGCTTTACTGCTGTTCAAGGTGCCGGTTGCCCTGTTTTACGGAATAATCGGCGGAATTCCCATGTTGCCGCATATGGCACTGCCCATGTTTATCGGAGCGCTTCTGGGAAGGTTTTATTTTGCCAGGAAGGTCGGCCCGAACTGGAAAAGGTACACGCCGATTATCCTTGCAGGATATTCCTGCGGCATGGGACTGGTGGGTATGGTTTCAATTGCCGTTGCTCTTATCGCAAAAACAATATTCCAGATAATCTTCTGAGACCGGCTTAACGTTACAGCGGATATTCGGAAAGATAGTCAGGGGTAATGATTTCGCTTTCCGTTTTTTCTTTTAAAAACGTCGCAAATTCGTTTGCCGCTTCCTCTTCGCCGTGTATGACGAAGATTTTCTGCGGGGATTTTTTGAAGCCCTGAAGCCATCTGAACAGTTCATTTTTGTCCGCGTGCGCGGAGAACCCGTTTACGTTTTCAATCCGTGCCTTTACCGGGTACTCTTTTCCCAGTATCCTGACGGTTTCAGCGCCTTGCAATATCTCCTTTCCGAGCGTGCCTTTCGCCTGATATCCCACGAAGGCAATTGTGGATTCGGGGCGCGCGATATTAGATATAAGATGATGTTTTATCCTGCCTCCGGTACACATTCCCGAGCCGGCCATTATTATCGAAGAACCTGAAGCAGTGTTGATACTTTTTGATTCTTCGGAGGTGCGCGTAAGTTTCAGCAGTGGGAAATCAAAGGGCGAGTCGCCGTTTTTGATTAGAGAACGCGTGTGTTCGTCAAAATATTCCGGATATTTTTTGAATACCTCGGTTACGTTTATCGCCATGGGGCTGTCTACGAATACGGGGAGACGCGGAATACCGTCTTCCTTCAGGAACTGGTTGAGGAAAAACAGTATTTCCTGCGACCGTTCTATCGCAAATGCCGGGATTACTATGTTGCCCCCGTTCTGTACCGTACGGTTTATTACTTCAGCCAGTTTGTTTCCTGCGTCTTGTTCGCTTTCATGCATTCTGTTGCCGTACGTGGATTCGACGAAAACAGTGTCCGCTTCTTCAAACAGCGTCGGGTCGCACAATATAGGCTTGTCCCACCTGCCGATATCTCCGGAGAATATTACTTTTTTCGTTCTGCTCCCGTTTTGGGGAACGATAAGTTCAATCATTGCGGCGCCGAGTATGTGCCCCGCATCGTGAAAAGAGGCGGTAATTCCGCCGGCAACCTCAAATGATGATTTGTAGGGGTAACTTTGCAGAAGAGGAAATACGCTTTGCGCATCTTCAACAGTGTAGAGAGGAACCGCAGGATAGGGGCCTTTCCTTCCTTCTTTCTCGTGCCTGCGCCTCTTTTTATCAGCGTCTTCTTCCTGCAACTTACCCGAATCAAGCAGTGTAATCCTTGTAATCTCTTCAGTCGGTTCCGTGCAGAAAATTTTCCCTCTGAATCCGTCCTTTACGAGTCTCGGCAGATACCCGCAGTGGTCAAGGTGGGCATGGGTCAGCAGTATGGCGTCAATGGAGCCGGGTTCAACAGGGAATTTTTTCCAGTTGCGGTCCTTCAGTTCCCTTTCCTGATAAATGCCGCAGTCAACCATGATGCGTTTTTCCTGAATGTCCAGCAGGAATTTTGAACCCGTAACGTTTTTCGCGGCTCCCAGAAACTTTACATTCATGCAATTCTCCTTCCCCCTCTCTGAATCTCCCTTTGCAAAAAGGCGGGCAGTAGGGGTTTTTATAATGGCAGTGATTGACAAAGAATTGGTAAAACTATACCATATCCCTAACGTATTGGCAATGATGATGCGGTATTGCTGTGCCATTGTCGGCAAATTCGTATTACCATGAGAATAGAAAACAAAAAAGCGTATTTCGACTACGAGATAATAGAAAAAATTGAAGCGGGTATTGCACTGCAGGGGCCCGAAGTGAAATCGTTGAGGGAAGGCAAGGGCAGTATAAAGGAATCGTTCGCCCGGATTGAAAACGAAGAGGTTTTTCTGCACAATTTTTACGTTGCTCCGTATCCCGCGGCGCTTGAAAAGCCGCTTCCGTTAAGGAAGAAGAAGCTTTTGCTGAACAGGAGGGAGATAAAGAAATTTACAAGAAAGGGCGAGGAAAAGGGGCTGACGCTGGTGCCTCTGGCCGTATACATAAACAAACGCGGGTTGGTGAAGGTCGAAATTGCCCTTGCGAAAGGGAAAAAGACGTATGACAAGAGGCAGAAAATAAAGGAACGGGACATTAAACTGGATATAGACAGGAAACTCAAGCGAGGTTGACAGAATGCCATGTTCCGGGGTATGCTATATAAGCAAAATCATGAACCCCTCACAACAAAAGACAGAGGTTCGGGAGTCGGGATTGGAGGTTCCCCGTAAAGAAAAAACGGGGCAAGCGGGAAAAGCAAAGGCAGGAAAAAGCATTTCCGAATCCCTAAACCCGAATCTCTAATCTCGGTTTTTAAGGGGTTTGGAGTAAAGGGGGCGAAATAGGCTTCGACAGGGAGGAAGCGGGGGTAAAGTTGCCTGTAGAGTTTGTCGGGAACTCTTTAAAAAACTGACAACAACATAACTGCCACTACGGCAAACGCACTGGCTGCATAAATAATGCAACCACTCACCCGCAAAAGGGTCTCCTCACCTTTGCGGAGTGAGTCGCTAAGAGGGGCTTTTCTTTCAGGTTTGTCTTTTTCCTGAAAGGAGAGTAGCAAAAAGACTGCGGAGGGTGCAACGCGTCCGGAGCGGAGCGCTCTCCAAAGGAAAAACTCCGGACTACACAGGTAGATACATTATTCACGCCCTTTCTGGACGCGGGGGCAGTACCCGCCGCCTCCACGAAATGAGAATCGAGAGTTGAGAATCAAAAGTTGAAGAAAAAGAAGAAACCCCGCGTCCAGCAAAAGGGGATGGGAAAAAGGATTTTTCCCATGCTTTTTGCTTCGGGGGGAGGATATTAGGAAGGGGGAAACTCCCCCTCATAAAGAGCGGAGCGAGGACGCGCGGGGCAGTACCCGCCGCCTCCACGAAATGAGAATCGAGAATCTAAGAAAAAGAAAAACGTAAGTCCTCAGTCAACCACGTCATTGCGAGGAGTGTAACGACGAAGCAATCTCGGTTGAGATTGCCACGCTCCCGTTGGTCGCTCGCAATGACAATACGGGGTTCAGTGAATATTTACAGAAAAACATGAAAGGCAAAAAAAAAATATGCCTGACGGCACTTCTTTTTGCACTGCTGTTTTCATCGCTGTGTTTTGCCATTGACCTGAATGAAGAGATACGGGAAAGAAAAATACCCACCTATATTATAGAAAACACCTCATATATCTCACTGAAAAGCTTGCTCCGGATTTTAAACTGCGAGGATTCATGGGGCAGGGTAGAAGACCGCATATTTATTATGTATAACGGCGGCGAGATGAAATTCAAGCTGGACGGAAGCCAGGTTATCTTCGGAAAAAAAACCGAGAATATAAATTTTCCAATAAAAGAAATAGAAGGGGAAATTCTCATACCCGTTGATGATTTCGGCGGGATTCTGGCAGGCGTGGAAGGAAAACCCGCAGGCGTTAAAACTGACAAAGAGAACAGAACGGAAGAGAAGACTGCCGGAAAAAGGGAACGGTTTACGGTTATAATCGACCCGGGACACGGGGGAAGAGACGCCGGCGCCATAGGGCATTTCGGACTCAAGGAGAAAGACGTAAATCTTGATATAGCACTCCGTATGGGAGACTTTCTGAAAAAGGAAATGCGCAGGTATTCGCACGTAAAGGTTTACATGACCAGGAATGCCGATATCGAGGTGTCTCTTGAAGAGCGCGTTCAGATGGCTAAAGATATAAGAGCGGACGTCTTTTTCAGCATTCATGCCAATTCTTCGAGAGACAGGAGGCAGGATGCGAACGGTTTCGAGACGTATTACTCAGGGGAGAAGGAAAACCTGGTATTCCTGCCTGCGCCTTCAAACATTGAAGGAGAAGAGGAGGAAATAAGCAAAGATTCCGCATTGTTCGGCATCCTTCAGGATTTGAACACGACGTCTGCGGTTGACGAGAGCAGGATACTTGCGGATTTTGTCCAGGAGCGCCTTGCGGAACGGCTTTTGACGCCGGACAGAGGCACAAAACGCAGGAATTTTTACGTGCTGCGCTATACCCCCATGCCGGCTATCCTGACAGAGGTAGGCTTTCTGTGCAACCCGAACATAGAATTGAATTTGCGGGACGTTGAGGTGCGGCAGGCGATAGCCGATACTCTCGGTACTTCCCTGATGGACTATCTTAAATTCAGGGGCGTAATTTCCAACTGATTCCGGAGGACAATATGTACGAGGTAAGGGTTGAGGACGTTTTTTCTTCGGCACACAGACTGCGCAACTACAGGGGGAAGTGCGAGAACGTCCACGGACATAATTGGAAGGTGTGCGTTACGGTTGCGGGAGAAGCCCTTGACGCCGGCGGACTGCTTATGGATTTTCACCTGCTAAAGGAAAAACTGAAGGACGTTCTGTCCTTATTAGACCATAAGGACCTCAACAATCTCAGTTTTTTTAAAAAAGTCAATCCTACGTCCGAAAATATCTGTTTTTATATCTACCGCAAAATGAAAACTGCTTTTAAAAAGTATCCGGTTGTTGTGAAACGCGTGACGGTGTGGGAGAGTGACAGGCAGTGCGCATCATATTACGAAGTAGCAGGCTGATTTCATCCGTAGAGCATCGTTGACTTCGTCGGAAGCTGCGTCAACATACGTTTACAGTATGCCTCCTTGGTTCCTTCCTCGTCGCCTTGCTCTCCGGCGAACTAAGCCTGCTATTGTCTGATGGTGGAGAAAAGATAAATGGAAAAGGCATTTTATGACATAGAGATACAGGGCGCCAAAAAAATTTATTCCGGCAAGGTCAGGGAATTGTTTCAACTTGAAGACGGCAGGATGCTTATGGTTGCCACCGACAGGATATCGGCGTTTGACTACGTACTGCCTACGGCCATACCCGAAAAAGGAACAATACTTACGAAAATGTCGGTTTTCTGGTTTGATTTTCTGAAAGACGTTCTGGACAACCATGTTCTTGAGCATGATTTTTCAAAGTTTCCGGAAAATCTCAAGTCTTACCCTTTTCTGAAGGACAGGTCTATTATCGTAAAAAAGGTGGAAAGAGTGCCCGTTGAATGTGTGGTGAGGGGGTACCTTGCCGGCAGCGGCTGGAAAGAGTACAGACAAAACGGGCGGGTCTGCGGCGTGAAATTGCCTGAGGGGCTTAAGGAATCCGACAAACTGCCGGAACCGATTTTCACCCCGGCGACAAAGGAAGAGAAGGGAGAGCATGACATAAACATAGATTTTCCTGCAATGGAAAAGATAGCCGGCGGTGAGACTGCCCGGATTCTAAAAGAGAAATCGGTTCTTTTGTACAAAAAGGCGGCCGCTTACGCCGAGAAAAAAGGTATAATAATCGCCGACACGAAGTTTGAATTCGGCATTTGCGGCGGCAGGGTGATTCTGATAGACGAGATTTTTACCCCGGATTCTTCAAGATTCTGGGAAAAGAGCAAGTATGCCCCGGGAAAATCTCCGGATAGTCTGGACAAGCAGTACATACGGGACTACCTTCTGTCCACGGATTGGGACAGAAACTCACCTCCTCCTGCCCTGCCGGAAGAAGTCGTGAGCAAAACTGTCGGCAAGTATAAGCAGATTTACGCCATCCTTACGAAATAATCTTGTATAGCGTGAAAAATATGCTAAAATAAATAGTTCAGTGGATTTTGATTAAAAAAACATCGAAACGGTAAAACCGTACCCCTCATCTGGAAAGCGTACCGTGGTGAATCCGGGGCAAGAACGGAGGAATGAAAGTGGAAGATGAAGTAATCAAAAAAGCAGAAGTCCTTGTTGAAGCGTATCCCTACATAAAGGAATACAGGGAGAAGGTGTTTGTAATAAAATGCGGGGGCAGTATCTTCAGGATTTCGGGGGTTAAAGAAAACATACTTAGGGACATGGCGTTTCTTGAAGCGGTCGGCATAAAAACGCTCCTTGTCTGCGGCGGAGGCCCTTTTATAAGCGAGGAGATTGAAAAAAGGAACAAGAAGCCGGTATTCGTCGACGGATTGCGGGTTACCGATGCGGAAACCTTGCGGATAGTCAAGGACGTTTTGTTCGGCGTAAGGGACGACATAGTCGGGTATCTTAACGGTACCCTGAAAGTCAAAGCCGCCGCTCTCCTGCCGGAAGAAAGGTTCATGACGGCAAGAAAGATTCACTACCAGAAAGGCGAAGAGGTTATAGACCTCGGTTTCGTCGGTCAGGTGGGCGGCGTGGATACGAAGCTTTTGAACACGAAACTTGGGAAAGACAGGTCGCTGGTTGCCGCACCTCTGGCGCACGGAGACGACGGCAGTCTGTATAACATCAACGGAGATTCTGTCGCTTCTGCTCTCGCCGAGTCGTTAAAAGCGGAAAAACTTATTTTTATTACCGACGTTCTCGGAGTTATGAGAAACCCGCAGAATCCCGAAACACTCATATCGGTTTTGCAGACGTCGGAAGCGGAAGAACTTATAGAGAAAAACATCATAAAGGGCGGAATGATACCCAAGGTCAAGTCGGGGCTGTCATCCATAAAAAAAGGAGTAGGTAAGGTGCATATAGTCAGCGGCAGTATTGCCCACTCCATCATCCTGGAGATTTTTACCGAGCACGGCGTTGGGACAGAGATACTGAAATGAACAGAGAAGAGATTATACAAAACTATAACGACTGCGTGGTGGGTTCGTACATGAAAACGGGGCTTGTTTTTGTGAAAGGGCAGGGAAGCTATCTGTGGGACATAGAGGGCAGGAAGTACCTGGATTTTTTCCCCGGATGGGCGGTTTCAGGCCTGGGGCACTGCCATCCTGCCGTAGTAGAAGCGGTGAAGGAGCAGGTATCGGTCCTGATGCACATAGCCAACAACCATTATCATCCGTGGCAGGGCCTGCTTGCAAGGCGCTTATCGGAACTTTCCTTCGGCGGAAAGGTTTTCTTCTGCAACAGCGGTGCGGAGGCGAACGAGTCGGCAATAAAGATTGCCCGCCTTTACGGGAACAAGACCGGCAGGTACAAAATAGTTTCAATGGAAAACTCTTTTCACGGCAGGACACTTGCCACCGTAACGATGACAGGACAGTCCAAGTACAACAAGCCGTTCGAACCCCTGCCGCCCGGTTTTTCCCACGTGCCGTTCAATGATTTTGACGCCCTTAGGAAAGCGGTTGACGGGCAGACCGTTGCGGTCATGCTCGAACCGGTGCAGGGCGAAGGCGGCATAAACGTTGCTGGTGTCGAATACCTAAAAAGAGTCAGGGAATTTTGCACGGAGAAAGACCTGCTTCTCATGTTTGACGAAGTGCAGACCGGATTCGGACGTACGGGAAAACTGTTCGCTTACCAGCATTTCGGGGTTGTTCCTGACGTTATGACGCTTGCCAAAACGCTTGGCGGAGGATTTCCTGTCGGCGCGATGGTAGCCGGCAGGGACATAGCCGCCCTGATGGTCCCCGGCACCCATGCCTCTACCTTCGGCGGCAGTCCTCTCGCCTGTGCGGCGTGTCTTGCTGTCCTGGATGCGGTTGAGAAAGAACACCTTTTGGAAAACGTGCAGACCGCAGGGGATTACCTCCGGATGAAACTGCAGGCGCTCAAGGAAAAATTCCCGGAACGGATTAAGAAAATCAAGGGTCTGGGAGTCATGCTTGCGTGCGAACTGGACAGGGACGGCTCGGAACTGGTGAAGGCCTGCGCCGAAAACGGACTGCTTATAAACTGTACCCACGTAAACATACTGCGCATCATGCCTTCGATAACGGTAACGAAAGAGGAGATAGACGGGGCGGTTGAAATTCTCGGCAAGTGCCTCGGGGTGATAAAATGAAAAAGGATTTTCTGACTGTGACCGACCTGGACAGGGAGGAAATCTACAGGATTTTCAACCTGGCGAAACGGTATAAATCCGACAGGAAAAACAGGCAGTTTTCCGGTATTCTCGAGAACAGGTCGATAGGGCTTCTTTTTAACAAGCCTTCAACCCGTACGAGAGTTTCCTTTGAGGTTGCGGTAAAAGAACTCGGGGGCAGTCCGCTCTATCTTCCCGGCGAGGCAACGCAGATAACCCGCGGAGAAACCGTACGGGATACTGCCGCAGTGCTCTCCAGGTATCTTGACGGGATGGTAATTAGAACGTATAAACAGGAAGACGTTGAAGAGTTTGCGGCGCATTTTTCTTTTCCGGTAATAAACGCCCTTACAGACCTTTTTCACCCCTGCCAGATAATAAGCGATTATTTTACAATATACGAAAAAAAAGGCGGCGTCGAGGGGCTTAACGTTACATACGTGGGCGACGGCAACAACGTCTGCAATTCCCTGATACTGGGGGCAGATATTCTGGGAGTGAATATAAGGGTAGCGTCTCCCGAAGGATACCGTCCGGTTGAACAGGTGCTGAAACTTGTCAAAAACAAAAAACTTTTAAAGATTTCTTCCGACCCGCTCGAGTTCATTCCGGATTCGGACGTTATATATACCGATACGTGGATAAGCATGGGAGATGAGAAAGAAAGCGAAAACAGGAAGAGCGTTTTCAAAAAATACCAGGTCAACAGACAGTTGCTATCTAAAGCGAAAAAGGGTTTTCTTTTAATGCACTGTCTGCCCGCCCACAGGGGATGGGAAGTTACCGACGAGGTTATAGACAGTAACAATTCAGTCGTTCTCGACCAGGCGGAAAACCGTCTCCACTGCCAGAAAGCGCTTTTACATTTATTGTACTCCTGAACTCATGGACTACGGCAAGCGGATAAATAAGGTCAGGCAATACCTTGAAGAGAAAAACTTTCCTGCTTTACTCCTCAAAAATTCCTCAAACATCTTTTACCTTACAGGCCTTCTTGAAATAGACGGCTTTCTTGTCGTTGATAAAAGAGAAGCGACTTTCTTTGTTCCTGAGATGTTTTATCATGAGTGCAGAGACGCCCGCTGGCGCAACGAGAACATTGACGTGCGCACGTACAGTCCCTCCGCTTTCCACGGTTTTCTCGGGAGATACAAAAAAACAGCCGTTATAGAAACGGAATTGTCCCATGCCTCGGTTGTTTCGCTGCGGAAGAAGCACATCCTCGTTTTCCTGCCGGATTTCATCAAAGACATGAGGGCGTTCAAGGATGCGGACGAACTGAAACTTGTTAAAAAGGCGTTGGCGATAAACAAAAGGGTTTTTAAAGAGATTGAGAAAAAGATTGTACCGGGCAGGACGGAGACGGACATAGCGGGTGAAATTCACCATCTTATAAGAAAATACGGGGGCAGGCGCGAGGCGTTTGAACCTATCGTCGCTTCGGGGCGCAACTCCGCGTACCCGCACCACAAGAGCAGGAACACTGCCGTGAAATCCGGACAGCCGCTGGTTATCGATGCCGGCGTGGATTACTGCGGCTACAAAAGCGATTTGACGCGCACCTTTTTCCCGGGGAGCAGGCCTGACGGAAAACGGATTGCGGACGTTTACGGGATGGTGGAGGAAACTTTAAAGAAAACGAAGGATTTTGTAAAGTCCGGGATGACAGGCAGGGAAATTTACCGTTACGCTTTTAACATCCTGGAAAAATACGGCATGGAAAAATATTTCATACACGGGCTCGGGCACGGCGTCGGCATAGACGTGCACGAGAAACCCGTTCTTAACTCAAAGAGCGGGGATGTCGTCGGGAAAGGAAGCGTTTTCACGATAGAGCCGGGCATATACATTCCGGGCATGGGCGGCGTCCGCCTTGAAGATACAATCATCTTTGCATGAAATTTTCAGGAGAAAATCTATGGATAACGTCAAGTTTGTTCTTATCGGCGGGGGGAGTTACGGATGGACGCACACTCTTGTTACCGACATAGCCTGCACGCCTGCACTCAGGGGAACGCACATCATCCTGCAGGACATTAACCCAGAACCGCTGAAAACGGTTGTTCCTCTCTGTCAGAAAATTTCGGAGCAACTCAATGCAGACCTGAAGATTGAGGGAATGACGGACCTGGATTCCGCCCTGCCGGGTGCGGATTTTGTCGGGCTGACTATTTCAACCGGCGGCGCATGGGCCGACGACCTCGACATCAGAATACCTGCGCGCTACGGCGTCTTGCAGTTGGTCGGCGATACCGTGGGGCCCGGGGGATGGAGCAGGGCGCTCCGCAACATCCCTGTAGTTACGGACATCGTCCGCAAAGTGGAAAGACTGGCGCCTGCCGCATGGTTCATGAACTACTCCAATCCCATGACCGTGCTCACATCGGCATTAAACAGAGTCAGCCCGGTACGTTCCATGGGCATATGCCATGAACTTCAGGGATTCCTGCTGCATGCGGCGTATTTTCTCGGGGTTGATTGGAAGAAAGACATCACTCTGTCGATTGCGGGGATAAACCACCTTATATGGATTTTGGATATGACCGTCAGGGGACAGGATGGACTTGCTTTGTTGAAAAACTACGCACAAGCCCCGGAAAACTTCAAGCCGCTGGGACCGCGGGTTATAAGTGAAGAACTGGCGAGAAGCGGCGGACTTGCCCCGGGACAGGATGTGAAATTTGACCTGTTTGAAAGGTGCGGGTACCTGCCGGCCGCGGGCGATGCGCACATATCCGAGTTTTTCCCGCACTACCTGCGCACAGAGGAAACCGCACAAAAATGGGGATTTATGCAGAAAGGGCGGAAAACGCACCTGTTTGCAAGGACCGACGGCAGAGACGACAGGGAAAACCGCGTACGTTCCATGCTTGAAGGCGCAGAGTCTCTCTGGCTCAAACATTCCCATGAACATGCCGACGGGATTATCGCGGCTCTTTCCGGCAAAGGGGAAGCGCTGGTTACTCCGCTGAACTGTCCCAATGTGGGGCAGGTTGATAACCTTCCGAGGAACGCAGTGCTGGAAACCCTTGCGTACCTCGACGCCGGCGGCATGCGTCCGCTTGCCGCGGGAAGTCTGCCGGCGCCGGTCGTGCAGTATCTCATGAGGCACATACCTAATCAGGAGATGTTGACCGAAGCAGGACTGACCGGAAACAGGGAGATGGCGGTATGCGCACTTGCAAACGACCCGCTGATACCCGACCCCTGCACCGCGGAAAAGATTGCCGGTGATTTCTTTGAGGCGTTCAGGGACTACCTGCCGCAGTTTAACGGCAGGTGGCGCCTCTGACCCATCATGAAAAAAATTGATTTTTCCCGCCTTAAGAGATACAATAAGAGACTGCGTTGACGGAGGTTTACGTTATGGACGTGATAGACTTGAAGGAAGGAAACATATTTGAATACGAGGGCGGCATATATGCCGTTATAAGTGCGGAACATACCCACCAGCAGCAGAGAAGGGGTCTGGTGCGCCTGAAGGCAAGGGAGATAATGACCGGCAAAACTCTGCAGGATTCGTTCAGGTCCGATATACAGGTCAAACCGGTTTACGTTGACGAGTTGTCGCTTGTATACCTGTACAGCGATAATGACGGACACCATTTCATGGATAACGGCACTTACGAGCAGTTTGTCATGTCCCAGGAGGTTCTCGGCGATGCGAAAAACTATCTCAAGGAAAACCTTGAGGTGACTGGATTGTTCCACGACGGCAAAATACTGGGTGTCAAAATGCCGATAACCGTTGATCTCGAGGTCATCGAAGCCGAACCCGGTCACAAGGGAGATACTGTGACAGGTGGCAAAAAGAAGTCAAAACTGGAAACAGGGCTTATGATACAGACGCCGCTTTTTATTGAAGCCGGAGATACGGTCAAGGTGGATACGCGGACGGGAGAATATGTCACCCGCGTCTGAAAAAACGGGGGTAAGGAGGTAGATGAAACCGGAAGAACTTAAGGTATACGCTGATTTCATGAAAGAATACGACCTTGAATATCTTGACGTGAAAAAAGGGGATTTTTCCCTTATCCTCGGCAAGAAAGGCGCAATGAGCCGTTTTTCACCGGAAAAACGGATTGAGAATGTTCCTTCCGGCATAGATACGGATGAAATTCTCGAGGAATACAAGCAGCCGTCCCAGAAACTGGAAAACGTAGCATACATCAAATCTCCGCTGGTGGGAATATTTTACAGGGCATCTTCGCCCGAAAGCACTCCTTTCGTCGAGGTCGGGACAGCGGTCAAGAAAGGCGATACGCTGTGCATCGTCGAAGCGATGAAGGTTATGAACGAAATAAAATCCGATTACGACGGTTCGGTTAGCGAGATACTCGTGGAGAACGCAAAGCCGGCGGAATATGGACAGGTGCTTTTCGTTATCCGCCTGTCATCCCCGCCGGCGGATGCATCCGGCTCCCCCAAAAATGTTTAAAAAAGTCTTCATAGCCAACAGGGGCGAGATTGCGCTCAGGGTGATACGGAGTTGCAAGGAATTGGGTCTGCGTGCGGTGATAGGTTTCTCGGAAGCAGACAGGGATTCCCTGCCCGTGAAACTTGCCGATGAAAAAATATGTATAGGTCCCCCGCCTGCTTCCGAAAGTTACCTTAACATTCCCTCGGTTATCAGCGCCATTGAACTTACCGGTTGCGATGCGGTTCACCCCGGCTACGGTTTTCTTTCCGAAAACATACAGTTTGTCGAAATATGCGAGGCGTCAAGGATTGTTTTCATAGGACCGTCGGCAAAAAACATCGGCATGATGGGAAACAAGTCGCTTGCAAGAAAAACGGCGAAAATCAACAAGGTGCCGGTTATCCCCGGGTACGAAGAGCATAACTTCAGGGAGGCGCGGGCACACGCAAAAAGAATAGGGTTTCCGGTTATTATCAAGGCGCGTGCGGGCGGCGGCGGCAGGGGAATGAGAAGGGTGAACAACATTGACGAGTTTGAGAAGCTTTGGAATACCTGCCAGGAAGAGGCGAAGGCATCTTTTGGAGAGCAGGCTCTCTACCTTGAAAAATTCCTTGAACGCCCACGGCACATTGAAATACAACTTATAGGCGACAGGAAGGGAAACGTATTTATTTTTCCAGAAAGGGACTGCTCCATACAGAGAAGGCATCAGAAACTGATAGAGGAAAGCCCGTCGCCGTTCGTAAACGAAAAATTGCGCAGAAGGCTCTATAAGTATGCGTATAACCTTGCGAGAAAAATCGGGTATAAAAGCGCAGGGACGATAGAATTCCTCGTGGATTCCGACAGCAACCCGTATTTTATAGAGATGAATACGAGAATACAGGTGGAGCATCCCGTTACCGAGATTGTCTCTGGGGTGGACCTTTTGAAAAGCCAGATACTCGTGGCGCAGAATGATAAACTTGGGTACATCCAGAAAGACCTTGGAATAAAGGGGCATGCGATTGAATGCAGGATTAACGCCGAAGACCCTGCCGCAAACTTTATGCCTTCGCCGGGCAGGATAAAAAAACTTGTTTTGCCCGGGGGCCCCGGGTTGAGGATAGACACCCACATATACGAGGGGTATTCGATACCGTCCTATTACGACAGTCTGATTATGAAGATGATATCTTACGGGAGAACCCGCGCGGAAGCGATAGACAGGATGCAGAGGGCGTTTGACGAACTGGTGCTTGAGGGGATAAAAACCACGGTGCCTCTCTACAGGAAAATATTCGAACATCCCATATTTTTAAGCGGCAGGTACAGCGTCAAGTGGCTGGAGAATTTTCTCGAGTCGGGGAAAGACAACGGCAAAAACGGAGGGTAAAATGGAGGAATATGGAAATCTCAAGATAGACAATGAAGTTCTCGGCTCAATAGCCGCGATAGCGGCCAGGAAAGTGCCGGGCGTCCACAGAATTTCCACCAGCCTTGTCGGCGGACTTGCGCAGATAATAAAGAAAACGCCGGATGCGGGCGTCAAGGTTATCGTCGGTGAAAACGAGGTGAGTTTTGAACTGCGCGTCATCATTGATTACGGGGAGAACATTCCAGAGGTCACCTACCAGATACAGAAGACGATAAAAGAGGAAGTGGAAAAGATGTCCGGGCTGAAGGTAGCCAGCGTTGATGTGGTAATCCACGGCGTAAACATGTCCAGAAAGGATGTGCGGGAAGAGGAGGCGGAGGAAAAATGATTGACCTGCATACGCATACGCTTTTAAGCGACGGGGATTTACTGCCTTCCGAACTTGCAAGGAGGGCGGAGGAAAAGGGATATGAGTTTCTTGGCATTACCGACCACGTGGATTTTTCAAATCTTGAAAACGTAATAAAGGCAATTGTCAGGGCATCCGAACATATTAACGGCAGTATGAAAGTAAGAGTCATCCCGGGCGTGGAGGTAACCCACGTTAATCCCGCCGAAATTCCGCAGATTGTGCGCATTGCGAGGGACTGCGGTGCAAAACTGGTCGTTGTGCACGGTGAGACCGTGGTGGAGCCGGTTTTGAAAGGGACAAACAGGAAGGCGCTCGAGTCGGAAATAGACGTACTCGCGCATCCGGGGATAATGAACGAAGACGATGCCAGACTTGCCGTCGAAAGAAACATAAGCGTTGAAATATCCGGAAGGAGCGGGCATAGTTTTTCAAACGGGCGCGTAGTGCGCCTGTGGTACGAATACGGGTTTCCGCTGGTTTTAAATACCGATACACATTCTCCGGAAAACCTCATTGACGATTCTTTTGCGGAGAAACTCATAATTTCCGCAGGGGTGAAGCCGCAGGACGTGAAAAAAGTTCTGGATAACAGTCTGCGCCTTGCCCGTAAACTCCTGTAAGTAGAAAATAGAGGTGCGAACCATCGCACAAAATTGTCATTGCGAGGAATGAGTTATATGACGAAGCAATCTCTTAACAAAGATAATTTTGCCGTAGTTCTTACGGGGGGCGAGAGAAAGGCGGCAGTCTTGTACGCTATGAAGGACGCAGGATGGCTTGAGTTCAGGGTTGACGAATTCCTTAAAAAATTCCCTGAAAAAAATCTTGCCTCGTGGCTCTCGGTAAAAGGTCATTTTAAGAAGATAGGTACGGTCAGATGGAAAAAGGAACACCAGTCCCGGGGACTGGACATACCGGAAAAAAAACGTCTGGAAATATACGAAAAAATTGCCGGTTACGTTGATTATATTGATGTTGAAATAAGAAGCAAAATAGCAGACGGCGTTGCCGGCATTGCGAAAAAACGCGGAAAAAAAATTATCGCTTCCTACCACCATTTCTCAAAAACTCCTGCTTATGACAAACTGGAAAGGATTTTTTGCGAGGGGAAAAAACTACACCCCGGCATGATAAAAATAGCGGTGTCGGTCCGTTCCGAATCCGACCTGTTCACGCTGGCTGCTTTCACCCGCCGGTACTCCGGCGAATACCCGCTTGTAGTAATACCCATGGGCGTGCCGGCGGTTGAACGCCTTATACCCCTCTCTTTCGGCTCTCTCTTTACGTACGTTTCCATTGATAAGCAGACCGCCCCCGGCCAGATAACCTGCAAAACCCTCCGCACCCTGCTGCGTTATTGACGGGCGGTTGGTTTTGTGGTATAAACATAAAGATAAACGGTGGCGATGAAGCCGCCATAGCAAAATAAACAGCGGGACACGGAATGTTCCGCAAGGCGTGAGGCAAAGATGCCCGTGTCAGGTAACGTTTTTTGTTGCCGGCAGGGGCTCTTTTTTTTAGGAGGTAAAGGAAATGAAGAAGGAAATGCATAACCCGTTTTCAATAGTGCAGGAGCAGTTGGATGAATGTGCGAAGATTCTGAAACTTAACGAGAGCGTCCACAGCATACTGAAACTTCCCATGCGCGAAATACATATTTCCCTGCCGGTAAGGATGGATGACGGCACCACCAAAGTTTTCCAGGGATTCAGGGTGCAGTACAACAATGCCCTCGGACCCACCAAGGGCGGCATAAGGTTTCATCCGGACGAGACGATAGATACCGTCAGGGCACTGGCGGCATGGATGACGTGGAAGTGTTCGCTTCTAAACCTTCCTCTCGGCGGCGGAAAGGGCGGCGTCATATGCAACCCCAAGTGCATGTCCGCGGGAGAACTCGAACGGTTAAGCCGCGTCTACATAGAGAGGATATGGAAATATATCGGTCCTGAGGACGACATACCTGCTCCCGACGTTTACACCACCCCCCAGATAATGGCGTGGATGATGGACGAGTATTCAAAAATTGCGCAGAAGAACCAGTTCGGCGTGGTTACCGGCAAGCCGCTCATACTGGGCGGTTCACCAGGAAGGGACGACGCTACCGCCAGGGGCGGTCTGTACGCGCTGAAAGAAGCGGCCGATGAAATCGGCATGGACCTTGGATATGCCACCATTGCCGTCCAGGGATACGGCAATGCCGGCTACAATGCCGCTCTCCTTGCAAAGAATCTTTTCGGTTCCAAAATAGTCGCAGTCAGCGACAGCCGCGGCGCCGTCTACAACAAGGACGGGCTCGACCCCGAAGAAGTCCAGCAGCATAAACTGAAAACTTCATCGGTGGCGGGATTTCCGGGAGGAAAAAAAATATCAAACGAGGAACTTCTTGAACTCAATGTCGACGTACTGGTGCCTTCCGCTCTTGAAAACGTCATTACCGCTGAAAACGCTTCTTCCGTCAAGGCGAAGATACTCGTTGAACTGGCAAACGGCCCCACCACTCCCGAAGCGGACGGTATTCTTTACTCCAAGGGCGTGCACGTGATTCCCGATTTTCTCTGCAACGCAGGCGGCGTAACCGTATCCTATTTTGAGATGGCTCAGAACTTTGCGATGTATTACTGGGACAAGGACGAGGTTGACAAACGCCTTGCCAGGAAGATGGCCGAGGCGTACCATTCGGTTCTGCACAACTCGAAGAAATACGGGATAAACATGCGGCAGGCGGCGTATGTAGTTGCTGTGGGAAGGCTGGCTGAGGCCATGCGCCTCCGCGGCTGGGTCTAATCTGCCTGATTTCGCCAGATAACTGCATTGGCTGCGTCGTCAACTTCGTGGGAGAGGTCTCCTGACCTCGAAGCAATCGGCATCGGGAGATGCCTCCCACAAAAATCGCCTCCTTGCTTCCTTCCTCGTCATCTTGATTTCTGGCGGACTTTGCCGGATTGTTTCATCGGAGTTGTTTGACCTGGCGGGTTGATTTCATCCTGACGGCAGTGGTAGAATAAGACTATGAGAGAGGAAGAGGTAATAGGCCTGATAAAAAAGCGCCTGAAGATGAAAGGCCGCAGTGTGCTTGTAGGCCCCGGCGACGATACGGCCGTTGTTTCCCATGACAAAAACCACTATCTTCTGCTCACCACAGACTGCGTCGTTGAAAACGTCCATTTCACCAGAAAACAGGCGACGCTGTTTCAGATAGGCAAAAAGGCGATGGCGGTAAACCTGAGCGACATCGCCGCAATGGGCGGCGTCCCTCTTTACGCACTGGCGTCCGTCGGACTGCCGAAGGGCTTCTCCTGCAGGGAAATCAACCAACTGCTCAACGGGATGCAGGCGATGTGCGATGCTTACGGGTTTGACCTCGTCGGCGGCAACCTGACAAAATCTCCGGTGCTTTTCATAGATATTTCCCTTGCCGGAAGGGTGGAAAAAAAATACCTGAAACTGCGTTGCGGCGCAAAACCGGGCGACCTGATATTTGTTACCGGCACGCTCGGCGGAACGCTTGTGAAAAAACACCTCAACGTTGTTCCGCGGATAGAGGAGAGCAGGAAGATTATCAAGAGAGCGCACGTGACCGCGATGATGGACGTGTCCGACGGCATATCTTCCGACCTGACAAGGATGGCAAAGGCAAGCGGCACGGGATTTGTGATAGGCCTTGATAAAATCCCCGTTTCCGCTGACGCTATAGGAATGAGCGGGACAAAAGAAGAAGCGGTTTCCCATGCGCTCAACGACGGGGAGGACTACGAACTTCTTTTCACGGTCAGTTCTTCCGATGCGGACAGAGTACCGAAAAAAGTTGGCAGTCTGCCCGTAACCTGCATCGGCAGGATGACCGGAGATAAGAAATATCTCGGCATCGGAGCAGACGGCAAAAAGGCAAAAATAGAACCTTCCGGCTTCTCACACTTTTAAGTTTTCACTATTCGTTCTTTGTTCATCAAAATTCTTTATTTCCGAAAGCTTGGAATGCGAAATATATTAATATATGAA